>DDLU01000232.1 GCA_002340305.1 Desulfovibrio sp. UBA2564 | reverse complement strand
TCAATCAAGACGTACTAGGCATTATGCTTTAATCAAAAAGCGCAATAGCGCATCAAAATCAACCCCGCAGGGTCGCCGAAGGCAAGATGAATAAATATACATTAGCTGGGATCATATCTGTTGTGACTTTGGTCTTGGATCAGGTTACTAAAATTGCGGTCCGTGAAAAGATAACTCTCTGGACATCAGAGGTTGTCATTCCCGGCTTTTTTAATCTGGTGCATGTGGTCAATAAGGGCGCGGCATTCGGATTTCTGAACCGTGCGGACATCACATGGCAGCGCAATTTTTTTATTGTGGTGACCTTCATTGCACTGGGTGCAATCGGCATGCTGCTTAAGTCTTGTGAAGAGCGTGATAAATTCCAGATTGTGGGCCTTGGATTTGTGCTGGGCGGTGCAATAGGCAACCTGATTGATCGTATTCTCTATCATCAGGTCACGGACTTTCTGGATTTTTACTATGGCACACACCACTATCCGGCTTTCAATGTTGCGGACATTGCCATCTGTCTGGGTGCTTTTGCCATGATCATTTCATTTTATAAAAACAGGTAGATTATGAATCCAATCCTGTTCAACATAGGTTCCATTAATGTATATGCCTACAGCGTATACCTGACAGCCGGGTGTCTGCTCGGTATGGGCTGGGCTATGCGTGCGGCGAGGCTTTGGGAACTGGATTATAAGCTTGCCCCGATAACTGGGATTATTTCTGTTGGCTGTGGCGTAATCGGCGCACGGGCAGTTTATGTTTCCCTGTACCCACAGGAATTCGCCGGGAATCTGCTTAAAATTTTCTATGTCTGGGAAGGTGGACTGGTATTTTCCGGAGCTATAATTTTCGGATCACTAGCAGGACTACTTTACTTGCGTTCCAAGCAACAACCGATTCTGGACTGGTTGGATTGCTTTGCTCCGGGTATCGCTCTTGGGCAAACCGTTGGACGGATCGGATGTTTCTTTGCAGGATGCTGTTACGGTAAACCAACGGATCTGCCGTGGGGTGTTACTTTCAGAAACACCGATTCGCTGGCACCGCTCTTTCAATCTCTGCATCCCACCCAGCTTTACCACTCACTTGCCGGACTGGTTACTTTCCTGATTCTGCTCGTTGCCGGGAACCATATTAAGACAGAAGGCCGAATTACCGGGCTTTTCCTGATATTGTTTTCTGCGTTCAGATTTATTATTGAATTTTTCAGGGCGGATTACCGAGGCGAACTCGGTCCTCTGTCCATGACTCAGTGCATAACACTTGTCTTTTTCGCAATTGGTATATACCTGTTATCAATATACAAAAAAAGGAGCACCTAATGTTCTTCGGAGAAATTCCCAATCTTCCCATGGAAACCTGGATCATCATCCTCGGCAGTGTCGGCCTATTTGCAGCCTTGACACTTTTCGCTATTTGGGATGCATTCAACAGGGAATTCCCGTCAAACATGGAAAAAGTAGGCTGGATTCAGCTTTCTATTTTCATTCCTTTTTTGGGCTGTTTGGCATATTTCTTTCTCGGTAGAAAAAGGGGCAAAAAATATAATGCAGAATAGTATGAAGAAATCTCTTATCGCCGCACTGATCGCTTTTCCTCTGGCTACAGGACTAAACGGTTGTGTCACCACTTCCGACATGGACAAACTGCGCATGGAAATGCGTCAGACCCGTAGCCAGCTCAACAAAAAAATCGACAATCTTGATCAGCAGGTATCCGCAGATAACGTGACCCTGCGCGAGGAAATCAAAAATTCAAGTTCCCCTGTTCAGACTCAGCAAGCAAACATGTACGCTGAAGTTAACGCTCTGAAAATGCAGGTCGCCAAACTTCAAGGCACTGTTAACACCATGTCAGAGTCCGTTGCCAGACTTGATGCAGGCGATACAAACAGCACAGTTTCCCTTGATGAACTTTCACAAAAAGTGGAAAATATGCGTCTAGCCCTTGAAAGTCAGCTGGCAATCGATCTTGGTCTGATTAAAGCTCAGGCTCCCAAAGACGCAGAAACTCAGCAGGCAATCTCCAACGCGACCGCTGTAATCGGCGGAATAGCCGCTGTTGTTGCTCCTGAACCCAAGAAAGTTGAACCTGTTGATCCCGCTCAGGCCCTGTATGATAAAGGTCTCGCCCTTTTCAAAGAGCGTAAATACAAAGACGCAATCAGGGATATGGCTGAATTCACCAAGACTTTCCCCAAACATAAGCTTGTTCCCAACGCGATTTTCTGGGAAGGTGAATGTTACTACCAGCTCAAGGATTACGCCAATGCCGCCCTCAAATATCAGGTCGTCATTGCCAAGCACTCCAAGAGCAATAAATACAAATCCGCACTGCTTAAGCAGGGACTCAGCCTGATCAAACTGGGTAAAACCAAGTCCGGGCGTTACATTCTTGAAGACCTGACTAAAAAAGCACCGGAATCAGCTGAAGCAAAACGCGCGAAGACAATCATCAAGAACTTAAAATAATTTAACCGGATATAGGATCATGAGCGAGAGCAAGAACTTTAATAAAATTATCCACCTTTCCTTTCCCCCCAACTCTTCCGGTCGTCCGGTTGTGTGCAATCTGGGTAAACTTTACAACCTCAGCTTTAACATTTTAAAAGCTGATATCAACCCCAGACTCGAAGGCAGCATGACCCTCGAGATTACCGGTCTTGAAGAAGATTACCACAAAGGTATCAACTATCTTAAAGAGAACGGCGTAAGACTTATCCCCGTTGCTCAGAAAATAGCAAGGGACGATGAATCCTGCATGCATTGCGGAATGTGTCTGTCCATGTGCCCCACCGGCGCACTTTCTCTGGAACAGGAAACCAGACTTGTTCTCTTTGATCTGGAAAAATGTACTGCTTGCGGCCTGTGCACCAAAGTCTGTCCCGTGCGGGCAATGGAAGTTGACCCGCAAGACTAGGGAAATCAGGTAAGGAAATCCGAATGGACCGGAACACACCGCATTACGCAAGTGTAAAAACACGCATCAAGGGACACGGACGCATCTCTTCTTCATTGGAGAGTCAGCCCGTTTACCGTGGCTTTACTGGAATGAAAAAACATCCGGCTGCAGACCTTGATGATTCAAAAGTTCCGGAATGGCTCATGGTTTACGTAACAGAACTTGACCGTAAGCTGGATCAACTGCTCGGCATACAGAACAAAAAAGATCTAAAACAGAATTTCCCCTTTGATCTTGAAATAATAAAAATTTCCGGCAACGGAATGACCTTCCGTTCGGAAACCGTAACTGCTCCGGGTTTAATGGAAGTTGTTGTGGAGATAGAACAAATTCCCTTGCGCCTTGCCGGAGCAAAGGGGCACGTTGAAGCAGGAGAAGGAAAAAATATCTGGACAATAAAGTTTGAAAAAATCAGGGAACACGACCTTGAATCAATCATCCAATTTGTTTTCAGTGAACAGCGTGAAATAATCAGAACAGAAAAGCTGGGTTAGCCCTGCAACGTTAATATCAAAACCAACGCCAAGGAGAGCGCAGTGCTTAATGATGATCAGATAGTGCGGGAGATGATGGAAAAGGTCTCCGAGGACCTGAGCAAAAGTCTCAAGGAGAGTATTGCGGAAGCAGTACAAAAAGAAATTTCCAGAAGCATGTCCCAGACTCTGCTCGAAGGAGAATTCTACCGCCGAATCAACATTGACCTGCAAAATGGTCTCCGGGACATTTATCAGGAAGTCGCCAAGGCCAAAAAAGGCCCTGTCGGCAATCCTGAAGCCTTTGTGCAAGTTGATTCCGACCCGGACCAGCTTTTCACTGAAGCCTCCGACCAGCTTGATGCGATCATGCGTACCACTGAGAAAGCAACTCAGGACATCATGGATATCCTTGAAAAAACTCAGGAGACCCAATCCGCGCTTGCGAACATCATTAAAGCTTTTGAATCCGGCGGTGTAAAAAAAGAACAACGTGTTGAGCTGGCCAACATCAACGATACCCTCGGACAGGATATCATGACCATCATGACCACCCTCTCCTTTCAGGATCTCACCGGACAGCGCATCAAGATCATTATCGACACCATCAAGAGCGTCGAAAAGATCGTGCTTGATCTGTACATGTCCACCGGACTGAAAATCAAAGCCCGTGAAGAAGCTCCTGAAAAATCCCTAGAGCAGCTCGATCAGGAAACTGAAAACAAAATGAGCGAACTCCAAGGCCCCAGCGAAAAGGCTGATCAGGGGGATGTTGACGATTTGTTGGCCTCGCTTGGGTTGTAGTTTTTTTTTGGTTTTGTTCTAGATTTAGTTGATAGAAAATTGAAAGCGGGAAGCCTCATCTTTAAATGAGGCTTCCCGCTTTTTTGTCTCTGTAAAAAATCCCCCGCAACCATAAGGCTACGGGGGATTTCATAATTTATATATCCGAATGACTATTTTTTGATCCGGGGAAAACCGGTCATAATACTCAGCACTGCGACTACTGCGAGGATAAAGCAATAATGCATGTTACCGATAATCTCAAGCGGAGAAAGCCCGGAGATGGAACCGGCGAGCAGTACCTGTGCGCCGTAGGGGATAATTCCCTGTACAATGCAGGAGAATATATCAAGTAGACTTGCGCTGCGGCGCGGATCAACATTATGACTTTCAGCAATTTCCTTAGCCATACCACCTGTCAGAACGATTGCTACAGTGTTGTTTGCAGTGCAAAGGTCAGACAACACGGAAAGAGCACTAATACTGAACTCGCCTGCTTTTGTGGACTTGGTGCCCTTGGTCAGCTTACCGATAAAATCGATAATGTACGTGATACCGCCGTGGAATTTGATCAACTCACCAAGACCGCCTACCAATAGGGAAAGCACTAGGATTTCCTGCATTCCGGTAAAACCTTTGTAGATATCCTGAGAGAAGGTCAGCAGGTTGAAAGCGTCAACCGATACGAAGCCAACCAATCCGGTAAAGACAATTCCTACGCCAAGTACAACGAACACGTTTACGCCGAGTACTGCCATAACCAGAATGGTGATGTAAGGCAGAACCTTAAGCAGACTGTATCCACCCTCGGCTACAACCTGACCGCCCTCACCTGCTACGTAGAGAATCACAATTGTGATCAGCGCAGCTGGTAGTGCTATGAGCAGGTTCATCTTAAATTTATCACTCATCTGACAACCCTGAGTACGGGTTGCCGCGATGGTGGTGTCAGAAATCATGGAAAGGTTATCACCGAACATTGCACCACCGACAACTGCGCCCATGAGCAGTGCGGAGGAAATGTCAGTTTTCCCGGCAACACCGACAGCAATGGGTGCGATTGCCGCGATGGTTCCCATGGAGGTCCCCATTGCAGTAGCGATGAATGCAGCGATTACGAAAAGTCCGGGCAGAACCATAGATGCGGGAACGATGGAAAGCCCCAGGTTTACGGTAGACTCAACTCCGCCGATGGATTTTGCAACAGATGCAAAACCGCCGGCCAGCAGATAAATCATGCACATGGTGATGATGCCCGGTTCACCTGCACCGCGCAGGAAAATATTAATCTTGTTATTAATTTTGTCCTTACCCATCCAGATGGCCCATGCAATTGCGGGAAGGATGGCGACCGTGGCGGAGAGCTGATAGAAAGCCATGCTGGTTCCGTTCATGGTCAGGAAAAATCCGGTACCAATAAAAATCACCAAAAATAGAGCTAGTGGCGCTAAGGCCAATCCGTTTGCTTCCTGTTTCATACTACTATATTCCTATATAAAGAGTTAGACATATAGTTCGAGTAAAAAATATCTCCGCAGTGCGGAGTCATTGTCGAACCAGCTTAAGAAAATCAACGTAAGTAAATACTTATCTGCCGAAACAAGCAATTTTTGCGCTAAATTTTCATATTTTGCGTTACTGAGGTAAAATTAATGCGCTCATTTTACCCATTCTGTCAACAAAAACCGGACAAATTTTTCTTAAAGTTAAACTTAAAGAAAAAGCTCCTTTCGTACCATCCCGGTACAAAAAGAGCTTTTAAGTCTCTATATCAAAAAATAACTTAATACTGAATTTTCACTGCGGATGATGCACGGATTGCGCGAGCTTTCGCATCTTCCACATCATCACCAAGCGCAAGAGCAACGCCGAGACGACGCACTCCGTCGCATTCCCCTTTACCGAAGAGGAGCACTTTTGTGTCGGCTTCTTCAAGAGCCTTGTCCACATTGACAAATGCGGGAGATTCGGATTTTCCATTGGAAAGGATTACGCTGGAAGCAGCATGACCGTACTGCCGGATTGACGGAACAGGCAGTCCGAGAATCGCACGGACATGCAGTGCAAATTCGCTTAAATCCTGAGAAATAACAGTAACCAATCCGGTGTCATGGGGGCGGGGAGAGACTTCGCTGAAAATTACTTCCTCACCTTTGATGAACAACTCAACACCGAAAATTCCGAGGCCACCAAGAGCATCAGTAACTCTGAGAGCGTAATCCTGCGCATTAGCAAGGGCTGCTTCACTCATGGGTTGCGGCTGCCATGATTCACGGTAATCACCATCATCCTGCCTGTGACCAATAGGTGCGCAGTAGGAAGTTCCGCCTGCATGACGAACTGTGAGCAGAGTAATTTCGTAATCGAAATCAACAAAGCTTTCTACGATGATACGCCCTTCGCCGGTTCTCCCGCCGGACTGGGAATAATCCCAAGCGCAGTCGATATCAGCTTCGGATTTAACGGTACTCTGCCCTTTACCGGAAGAACTCATGACCGGCTTGATAACGCAGGGAATGCCGATCTCTTTGATTGCTTCGAGATATTCTTCCTTGGTATCAGCAAATTTGTAGGGAGAAGTTTTGAGACCGACTTCTTCAGCAGCAAGACGGCGAATTCCCTCGCGATCCATGGTCAAACGGGTAGCGCGGGCTGTGGGAACCACGTTGAAGCCTTCTTTTTCCAGTTCCAAAAGAGTTTCAGTAGCAATTGCTTCAATTTCAGGAACAATAAAATCAGGTTTTTCAGTTTCAACCACACGGCGCAGCTCGGCTGCATCGAGCATGGAAATAACATAACTGCGGTGCGCGACCTGCATAGCCGGGGTATTCTCATACCTGTCCACAACAATAACCTCAACGCCGAGGCGCTGAGCTTCGATAACAACCTCTTTACCAAGTTCACCGCCGCCGAGCAGCATCATTTTGCGGGTGGAAGCGGTTCCGGCAGTACCGAGAGTGACCATAGATTTTACTCCATAAGGTATTTTGTCTTGTGGGATATTTTTAAATATCAATGTTGGGTGCGTCTCTACTCTCATAAGGACGATAAAAATTCAAGGAATTAGACGGCTCTTCTCCTTGTAATCAATATCTCCATGTTGTATTTTTAGTTTCTTAATTGATCAGCATCTAAAAGGAGCATCCTTATTAATATGGATAAAAAAAAAGTAATCCTCGCTGCCAGCGGTGCCAGCGGAACCACATATGCAGTTAAATTAGCCCAACACCTTGGATCGTTGGATAGCATTGAACTGCATCTGATCATATCCAACGCCGCCCTGAAGGTGATGGAACTTGAAACAGACTTCAAATCCGGCGACCTGACCGGATGTGCGGACTTCGTGTACCAGCAGGAAAACATCGCCGCCCCCCCCGCCAGTGGTTCATGGTGCCATGCCGGAATGATCCTCTGCCCCTGCTCAATGGCCACCCTTGCGGCAATTGCACAAGGCCTGGGTAGCAATTTGATTCACCGTGCTGCAGATGTATGCCTCAAGGAAAGACGTAAGTTAATTCTTGTTACCCGCGAAACTCCGCTGAACCTGATCCACATCCGAAACATGGAAACCGTCACTCTTGCCGGGGCGACAGTGATGCCTGCATCGCCGGGATTTTATCACGCACCCAAGAGTATTGATGATATGGCGGCACACATGGCAGGACGAATTCTCGAACAGATGAATATTTCCCACGACCTGTACCGCCCATGGGGCGAAGAATCAGAGAGATAAATCATGAAACACGTATTCACATGGAATGGACATTCCAACTTCACAATCAAATCTGACGATAAGACTGTAATTATCGATCCATTTTTCGAAGGAAACCCTAAAGCTTCTGCCACGTGGGAATCCATCAAAGAAGCCGATGTTGTGCTTGTCACCCATGACCATGGAGATCACATTGGGCAGGCAGTTGAAATTTGCAAAGCCACCGGAGCGACTCTGGTCTGTATTTTCGATCTACTGGAAAAAATGATCGAACAAGGTGTGAATCAGGAGAAGCTGATCGGCATGAACATAGGCGGGACCGTATCTGTTGCCGGAATCAAAATCAAAATGGTGCAGGCCATGCATTCCTCCGCTACCGGAGCACCTGCCGGATATATTCTCACCTACGAAGATGATTTCTGCATATATTTCGCGGGAGATACCGGATTGTTCGCATCCATGGAAATCTTCGGAAAACTGCACGACATCGATTTTGCTTTACTGCCCACCGGAGGCTGGTTCACCATGGATTCAAAGGATGCAGCCTACGCCTGCAAATTGCTGAATTGTAAAACCGCAATCCCCATGCATTTTGGCACCTTCCCTATCCTGGAACAGGACGCAGTAAGCTTCAAAGAAGCATGTGCTGAATTTGCTCCTGATTGTAAGGTAGTGGAGCTGGAAATAGGTAGAGAAAGAGAAATTTAAACTTCTTTAAAAGCATCAAATATCTGCTGGGCGCGCTTTTTGCCGATTCCCTGAACATTAGAGAGGTCTTCTACGGAGGCCTCTTTCATTTTCTGGACTGAACCGAACGCATCCCAAAGCAAACGGGCGGTCTTGGGACCAATTCCGGGTAAAGAAAGCACCTCACTCTGCAAGACCTTTTTCTTACGTGACTTACGCTGCCTGCCAATGACAAAACGGTGTGCTTCATCTCGAATACGCTGCAAAAACAAAAGCTCCGGACTACCACCCTTGAGTGGTAAATGATTCTTGCGTCCGGGCCTGAAAATTCTATCTTCGAGTTCCCCGGCCTTACGGGTCGGCCCCTTTGCGATTGATGCCAGCTGCGGGATAGGCTCATCATACTTCCAATTCTCGGCAAAGGCTTTTTCAACCGACGCAAGCTGCCCCTTACCCCCATCTATTAATACAAGATCCGCCCACGGAGGCCCGGAATCAATACGCTTGATCACCCAGTGAAATAATGCTGCATAATCGTCAGATGAATGCTCAAGCTCAGGAAAAGCATAGTTGCGGTACTGCGATTTTTCCTGCTTACCCTCCTCATAAACAACCATCCCGACACGCATCCCCTCCCCGCCCAGATGCGAGGCATCAATGCATTCTATACGCTGCGGCGGCCCGGAAAGTTTAAGCTTTCCTGCCAGCAGATCGAGAATATTGTCGTTAGACTTTTCCTTTTCTTTGAGGCCGAGGGCAGCATTCTTACGGGCAATTTCCAGCAAACGCTTTTCCTCTACATTATGAGGAGTCACAATGCGTACAGTGGATTTACTGCGTTCGCTAAGTAGTTCCGCAGCACCCTGCATATCATACTCAAAAGGAACGAATAGCTTTGGCGGAATAAATTTAGTTGAAGAATAAAACTGGGAAACGAAACTGCTTAGAATTTCCTCGCCATCCTCAAGACTGAGTCCGGGCCAGAAGAAATTCTTTTTGTCGAGCAAACGCCCCTTCCTGATAAAAAGTAAACCAAGCCCGACACCTTGTGATGATTCGGCAAGTGCAATTACATCAATATCAGAACGCTCCCCAAGAACAACAGCTTGCTTCTCAACGGTTTTCTGAATGGCTTTGATTTGATCACGTAATTTGGCTGCCTTCTCAAACTCCAAAACTTCAGAGGCCTCTTCCATGCTGCGGCGCAGTGAACTGATCAGATCCCCGGCTTTACCGGAAAGCAACATCTCAACCTGATGCACCAGATCCATGTAATCCTGTCTGGGGACAATGTTTACACAAGGACCAAGGCATTGCCCGATATCATGATACAAGCATGGACGCACCCGGTTACGGAAAGCCGAATCAGAACACTTGCGGAGCGGAAAAACTTTGCCCAGTACTTTCCATGTTTCCCGGGCGAAATAGCTCGATGTGTATGGCCCGAAGTAAACAGAACCATCGCGCACAACTTTGCGGGTCATGCGCAGCCGTGGATATTCAGATTTTTTATCCAGCTGAAAGAGCACGTATTGCTTATCATCACGCAAGACTACATTGTAACGCGGCCTGTGTTTTTTGATGAGGCTCGCCTCAAGCAGCAATGCTTCTTTTTCGGTCCCCGTAACAAGAGTATCAATCGAATGGATTTTCGAGACCAGCACACGGGTCTTAGGGGTATGCTTTTGCATGGCCCTGAAATATGAAGCTAATCTTTTGCGAAGCTCTCTCGCCTTTCCTACATATATAATACGGCCCGATGAATCTTTCATCAGATACACACCGGGCAATGCCGGAAAATCGACGCTGTTAAATTCGAAACTCATACTTGATCCACTCGTATAATTTTTTAAACCCGGTGCAAAATCGACATTTCAGAACTATCTTTGAGCTTATACATTGTCAATAAAGGGTTTCCAGCGCACTCGCAAAAGTCTAGAGAATATCTATGTTTCCGGGGGCTGAATAAGGGTATAAAATTTTATACGGTAAAATTTTTTATACCCTTGTCAAAAAAATGTAATTTTTAGCTTGCCATGGGGTCCCTGAACAGCTAGAACTGTTTTTGAAGGTAGGTGTCAGGCAATCGTGCTATAACTTTTATTCAGCAAAAGGAATAAAAAATGAAAAAACTTGCTATTCTTGCAGTACTCGCATGCATGGTCTTCGGCTTTGCTGCATCTGCATCCGCAGTTGATCTGGACGCTAAAGGTCAGTTCCAGTTCCAGATGAACCTTACTGACAACAACGGTTTTCTTTCCGCTAAAGACGGCGGCCCCGGTGAAGACGACCTGAACTTCTGGTTCCGTGCTCGTACCGAATTCCGTTTCATCGCTAACGAAAACCTCTGGGCAGTTCTGTACACCGAGTACAAGAACCGCGTAGGTAAAGGTCACATCAACGAATCTGCTGAGACTGATTCTACTGGCCTGTACGTAAAACGTGCTTACCTCCAGTACCGTTTCCCCGGCACCGAAGTTCTGACTACCGCTGGTATCCAGTCCATCAACCTGCCTGGCGCAGTTACCGGTAACATGATCCTCGGCGATGCCGATTCCGGTGCTCTCGTTGTTTCTACCCCCATCACCGACGAGATTTCTCTTGCTGGTGCTTTCGTTCGTTACACTGACGAAAAACAAGAAGACGGTATTGACACCAATCTGAAAGACGAACTCGACATCTTCTACGCAGCAGCTCCCGTTACTCTTGACGATATCTCTGCTACTCCCTACTTTGCATACGCAATCGTAGGTGAAGACGTAACTGACGTTCCCGAAGGTCTCCAGGGCGTTAACCAGGCTGGTATGGACAAGAACTCCTACGCTTGGTGGCTCGGTACTTCTTTCGAAATGGACATGTTCGATCCTATCGTTTTCGCAGCTGACATCGCTTACGGTTCCGTAGACGCTGATGCTAAGCAGAACGATCGTTCCGGTCTCATGTTCGACGCTTCTCTCGCATACACCGGTATGGACTTCGTTAAGCCTACTCTGAAGTTTGCTTACTCCACTGGTGAAGACGACAAAACCAGCAACGGTTCTGAGCGTCTGCCCATCGTTACTGACGACTGGGATATGGGTTCCTACTACTTCGGCGCATCCGGCCTGACCGAAACTGACCTCGGTGACGGTCAGCAGATTGGTCTCTGGACCATCGGTCTTGGTCTTGACAACATCTCTTTCATCGAAAAACTGAGCCACTCCATCAACATCATGTACGCTCAGGGTACTAACGATGAAGACCTGATCAAGAACAACAACACCCTTGACAACATTAAGGCTAACGGTAAGTTCCTGACCACCAAAGACCACGTATTCGCTATCGACTTCAACACCAACTACCAGATCTACGACGAACTGGCAGCTATCGTTGAATTCGGTTACGCAGTTGTTGATCTCGACAAAGACGTTTGGCAGAACTACACTGAAGGTACTCTCCAGACTGAGCAGGATCCCAACTTCAAGCTCGCTCTTGGTCTCGTTTACAAGTTCTAAGAAATCTTAGAATCTTAGCATAGCCTTGACACCGGGGGCCGGAAGTGAACACTTCCGGCCCTTTTTTATTTGCCTGTCCCGGATGTCCTATTCTTCTCGACTTTTGAAACACATTACGATAGGGACAGATACATCAGAAATACTTCTCTTCGTAAGAACAATACTCACCAATCACATCTTAAGGACACTTCTATGCCTTGCAGAGATATTAATTATTCCGGACAGCAGGACTGGCCGGAAATCAAGAAATGGCTCGAACTCAGAGTCAACCCCGACAGTAAAGTAGATGCCATCGTCAAAGACATCCTCACCAAGGTGAAGACCAGAGGCGACCAAGCCCTCGTTGACTACACCAAGCAGTTCGACTGCCCCGGGTTTACACATTCCATGCTCAAGGTCAGCCGCGACCAGCGCAGCCTTGCATACGCTGAAATCGAATCACATGACCTCGAAATTATCGAAGAGGCAATCCGCAATATTAAAAATTTCCATCGCAAGCAGGTAGAAGAATCCTGGTGGACCACCGGCGAAGACGGAACCATCCTCGGACAGTTGGTACGTCCGGTTGACCGTGTCGGTCTGTATGTTCCCGGCGGTCAGGGCGGCGAAACACCGCTCATCTCCAGCATGATTATGAATGCTGTCCCCGCACAGGTTGCAGGAGTTAAGGAAATCGCTGTGATCTCTCCTCCCCGTAAGGACGGCACACTGAACCCATACATCCTTGCCACTGCGCAGGAATTGGGTATCAATGAAATTTATGCATCCGGCTCAGCTTGGGCGATCGGTGCCCTTGCTTACGGAACAGATACCATCGCCCCTTGTGATGTCATCGCCGGTCCGGGTAATATCTTCGTTGCTACAGCAAAAGGCCAGCTTGTCGGCGAAGTCGGTATCGACATGATTGCAGGCCCCAGTGAAGTTGCCATCCTTGCTGACGGCGACTCGGATCCTGCATGGATCGCTGCTGACCTGCTCTCGCAGGCTGAACACGACCCGCTCGCTTCTTCCATTCTCGTAACATGGGATGATGAGTTAGGCGTTAAGGTCAAATACGAACTCAAGAAGCAGGCCGACCTGCTCCCCCGTGGTGAAATCGCTCTCAAATCTCTTGAAGATTGGGGCGCAATAGTTAAGGTTC
The DNA here is from genome assembly GCA_002340305.1 of Desulfovibrio sp. UBA2564. Taxonomy (GTDB): domain Bacteria; phylum Desulfobacterota; class Desulfovibrionia; order Desulfovibrionales; family Desulfovibrionaceae; genus Maridesulfovibrio. The sequence continues at coordinate 6,737 of DDLU01000232.1, read as the reverse complement.
CCGACCTTGAAACCGGAATTGACTTCGTAAACCGCATGGCTCCTGAACACCTTGAACTTGCTTATGATGAGCCCTGGGCAACCCTTGGTCAGATTAAACACGCAGGCGCAATCTTTATGGGCCACTTCACCCCGGAACCCGTAGGTGATTACTTCGCAGGGCCTAACCATGTTCTGCCCACTGTCGGAACTGCCAGATTTTCATCTGCACTTTCAGTGGAAACATTTACTAAAAAAACAAGTCTGATCTATACTGATCAGAATTACATTAACCGCCACGGCGGTAAAATTGCTAGACTGGCACGCCTCGAAGGTCTCGAAGCGCACGCCCGTTCCGTTGAAACACGCCTCGCAGATAACTAGTCTGAGAGAAACTATTAATTCTTAAAATTAAGAGGATGCGCGGATGTCCAAGCATGTAGTTGAAACTGATATCAAAGAATTGAAACTTCTTTCACGCGGTAAAGTACGCGATATATATGAAGTGGATGATGACAAGCTCCTGCTGGTTACCACCGACAGAATCTCAGCTTATGATGTCATCATGCCCAACCCCATCGATGATAAGGGGAAAATCCTGAACCAGATCACCCTCTTCTGGATGGACATGTTCAAGGATATCGTTCCCAACCACCTGATCGCTTCCAAAGTGGATGACTACCCTGAGGTTCTCCACAAATACCGTGATCAACTCGAAGGGCGTTCCGTACTGGTTAAAAAAGCCAAGCCGCTGCCTATTGAATGTATCGTTCGCGGCTACATCACCGGTTCCGGCTGGAAAGATTACCAGAATACCGGTGAAGTCTGTGGTCACAAGCTGCCCGAAGGACTTAAAGAATCCGAAATGCTGGAACAGCCCCTGTTCACCCCTTCCACCAAGGCTGAATTGGGCGAACATGATGAGAACATTTCCGTGGGAAAAGCCACCGAAATGCTCGGCAAAGAACTTTTCGAAAAAGTTCAGGAAGCCACCCTTTCCATTTACAAACGTGGTCGTGACTACGCCCGTGAAAAAGGAATCATCATCGCTGACACCAAATTCGAATTCGGTATCTATGATGGTGAACTGATCATCATTGATGAAGTCCTGACTCCGGATTCCTCACGCTTCTGGCCTGTTGAAGGTTACGAAGCAGGCAAATCCCAGCCCAGCTTTGACAAACAGTTCCTGCGTGACTGGCTGACTGAAATCAAGTTCAACAAACAGCCTCCGGCTCCCGAAGTACCTGAAGAAATCGCAACTAAAACCCGCGATAAATACATGGAAGCCTTCACCCTCTTGACTGAAAGCGAACTTGACGCTTAATAGCTTCTGAAAAGCAAGTATAAAAAAGGAGATATCAATGCTTCTGAAAGGTAAAAAAGCACTGATTTTCGGTGTTGCTAACAAAAAAAGCATTGCTTACGGCATCGCCAAGCAGTTTAAAGAACACGGTGCTGAAGTAGCTTTCAGCTTCGTCAACGATGCCATTAAAAAACGCGTTGAGCCTATCAACGAAGAACTGGGCGGTGCATTCACCTTCCAGTGTGACGTACAGAGCGATGAAAGCATCGCAGCCTCTGTTGAAGAAGTAAAAAAACACTGGGGCGAATTTGACATTCTCATCCACTCCGTAGCTTTCGCTAACCGTGACGACCTCAAGAACCGTTACATCGAAACTTCCCGCGAAGGCTTCCACCTCGCAATGGATGTTTCCGCTTACTCTCTTGTTGCTCTCAGCAAAGCTTATGAAGACATGATCAAGCCCGGTGGTTCCGTCATGGCTATGACCTACCTCGGGGCAAGCAGGGTTATCACCAACTACAATGTTATGGGTGTTGCTAAAGCGACCCTCGAAGCCAGTGTTCGGTATCTCGCCGTTGATCTCGGTGAAAAAGGAGTACGCATCAATGCCATCAGCGCAGGTCCTATCAAGACTCTCGCTGCTTCCGGTATCTCCAGCTTCAAAGACATCTTCCGCCACATTGAAGAGCGTGCCCCCCTCAAACGTAATGTTACCACTGAAGATGTTGGTAAAACAGCTGTTTACTACGCATCCGAGCTTTCCGCAGGCGTTACCGGGGAAACCCACTTCGTGGATTGCGGATACAATATCCTCGGAATTTAAATTCCATTCGGATTGTAATCTTGAAAGCCGGGAGTAAATTTGCTTCCGGCTTTTTTATTTTTAAGATATATTCTTTTTCCTGCTTGACAGGACTGAGTGAAGGGAATAAACATCCCTTTTGCCTTGCCCTTATATAGGAAAGGGCCATAGACCATAAGGAGGAGTTAATATGCTCAGAAAGTATGAAGTACTTTTGCTTTTGAGCCCCGAACTTGCGAGCGACAGCCGCAAAGAACTCGTTGAGGGACTCATCGCAATTATCGACCGCGAAGGCGGTAAAATGGATGAGATCGACGATTGGGGTTCCCGCCAGCTGGCTTACCCTGTTCAGAACCAGACCCGTGGATACTATGTCCGCCTCATTTTCGATGCACCCGGTCCGCTGGTTGCTGAACTTGAGCGCAACATCCGTATCACCGACGGTATCTTCAAGTTCGTAACTGTTAAACTTGATGAAACCGCTAAGGCAGAGGAGGCTTAATCATGGCATTCAAAAGAAAATTCACACCCAAAAGAAAGTTCTGCCGCTTCTGCGCGGATAAGAACCTTCCCCTCGATTATAAACGTCCTGACATTCTCAAGGACTTCGTAACCGAGCGTGGCAAAATCATTGCCCGCAGAATCACCGGTACCTGCGCAAAGCACCAGCGTCGTCTGACCACTGAAATCAAGCGTTCCAGACAGATGGCTCTCATGCACTACACAACTGTGCACAGCACCGATGTTAAGAAAAAGAGCATCTAGGGGGAACACATGAAACTTATTTTACGTGCCGATGTAGACGCTCTTGGTAGTCTTGGTGACATTGTTACCGTTAAAGCTGGTTATGGCCGCAACTACCTGATTCCTCAGGGACTGGCTATGCCCGCTTCCGAAGCTAACCTCAAGCAGTTTGAGCTTGAAAAGCGTAAGCTTCAGGAAATGGCTGACAATCTCCGTACTCAGGCAGAAGGTCTTCGTGACAAGCTGGCTGAAGTTGAAGTTAACATTGAAGTTCGTGTCGGTGAAGGCGACAAACTGTATGGTTCCGTAACCGCAGTTAACATCGCTGACGCTCTTGCAGAAATGGATTTCGACATTGACCGCAGAAAAATCCTGCTGTCCGATCCTATCCGTTCTCTCGGTGAGTACGACATCGAAATTAAACTCCACCCCGAAGTTCGTGGTGAAGTTAAACTGGTTGTAGCCAAAGTTGGCGGACCGGTTGAAGAAGAGCCCGCTGAAGAGGTTGAAGCTCCCGCTGAAACCGAAGTAGCTGAAGATGCAGAAGAAGCAACAGAAGCGTAAATCCGGCTCAGACTACAATTCGGGCGGAGCGTCTAACGACGCTTCGTCCGATCTTTTGCGTAAAGTCCCGCCGCACAACCTTGAAGCCGAACAGGCTGTTCTTGGCGGGGTTTTCTTAAGTAACACTATATTCAACGACCTCGTTGATATCGTCAAATCTGACGACTTCTACTCCCCTGCCCATCAGGAAATTTTTCGGGCCTTCGAGACCCTCTACACGCGTAACGCCCCCATCGACCTCATTACCGTCAGTGAATACCTTACTGCCGCTGAAAAGATCGACACTGTGGGTGGTCCCGTGTATCTTGCCGAGCTGGCAAACTCTGTTATCAGCTCGGCAAACGCCCTGCATCACGCGGAAATTGTAGCTGAAAAATCCATTCAGCGCAGCCTGATTGATGCTGCTGCCACGATTATCAATGAGAGCTTTGACACTCAAAACGTTAAAGAACTTCTCGACCACTCTGAGCAGTCTATCTTTGATATCACTGACTCTAAGAAGAACACTACTATCAAGGGCAGTAAGGCGATCATCACTGAAGTTTTTCAGGACCTTGAACAAAGGGCTGACCAGACTTCACTCATTACCGGTATCCCGACCACCTATCATAAGTTTGATGAAATGACCGCAGGTCTTCAAAACTCAGACCTGATCATTATTGCGGGCCGTCCTTCCATGGGTAAAACGGCGTTCGCACTGAACGTTGCCATGCGTGCGGCTCTGCATTCCGGGGTTACCACTGCCGTATTTTCTCTTGAGATGGCTATGGGCCAGCTCATGACCCGTATGCTCGCCTGCCACGGTAAAGTAGACCTTTCCCGTCTTAGAACAGGTTCACTTGACGACGAGGACTGGGCAAAGTTATATGATGCAGCGGATGACTTGACACAAGCTCCTATCTTCATTGATGATACACCCGCTATTTCTACCATGGAACTGCGTGCACGTTGTAGACGCCTAAAGTCTCAACACAATCTCGGACTGGTCATGATTGACTATCTCCAGCTGATGCGGTCCAGTGCACGAACAGATTCCCGTGAACAGGAAATTTCTGATATTTCAAGAACTCTCAAAGCTCTTGCCAAAGAGCTGAATATACCTGTTATCGCCCTGTCACAGCTTAACCGTAAGGTTGAAGAGCGTACCGACAAACGCCCCATGATGTCTGACTTGCGTGAGTCCGGTGCTATTGAACAGGATGCTGATATTATTCTCTTTCTCTATCGCGAAGACTTCTACAATAAGAAAGAAGATAAACCGCTGACCAATACAGCTGAAGTTATCATCGGTAAACAGCGTAACGGTCCGACAGGTATCTGCGAACTGGCCTTCCTCGGCCCGTATACCGCCTTTGAGAACCTTGCTGCCGAACCATATCCGTCTGAATACGGCGATGAATAATCCGGTATTATTTATGACGTGATGCACTTAAAAAAACTACACGGAGAAAATTATGTATTTTCATGAGGCCGAAACCCTTGAGAGGGGAAAACTGGAAGAACTCCAAGTTCAAAGACTGAAGAAAACCATTGAGCTGGCTGCAAATTCTCCGTATTATAGTGAAGTTTTTAAGAAAAACAGCATCGATCCATCTATCGTCAAAACTGCTGACGACATTACAAAGCTGCCTTTTACTACCAAAGATGACCTGCGCTCTCAGTACCCTTACGGATTGCTGACTCAGTCGCTGGATAATTTTGTACGTCTGCACGCTTCCTCCGGTACTACCGGAACACCTACCGCTGTTCTCTACACCCAGAAAGACCTGGATACCTGGGCAGACCTCATGGCCCGTTCCATGTACGCTGTCGGCGTGCGCAAGTCTGATGTACTTCAGAACATGTCAGGATACGGCCTGTTCACCGGTGGTCTCGGTATCCATTACGGCTCTGAACGACTCGGCTGTCTGACCGTTCCTGCAGGTGCCGGAAACACAAAACGCCAGATTAAACTGATCCGTGACTTCAATGTTAGCGCACTGCATATCATCCCGTCATTCGCATTGTATTTTGCGCAAAAAGTACGCGATGAAGGTTTCGATCCCGCAGAAATGCCTTGGAAAGTAGCTCTCATCGGTGCTGAGCCGCATACCGAACATACCCGCCGTAAGATTGAAGAACTCATGTGTATCAAAGCATACAACTCTTATGGCCTTTCTGAAATGAACGGTCCGGGTGTTGCTTTCGAATGTACCGAGCAGGCGGGTATGCACGTCTGGGAAGATGCCTACATAGCTGAGATCATCAACCCCGAAACAGGCGAGCACGTTGCTGAAGGCGACGTCGGCGAACTGGTTATGACCACCCTGACTCGCGAGGGCATGCCCATCATCCGCTACCGTACCCGCGACCTGACCCGCTTTATCCCCGGTAAGTGTATATGTGGACGTACATCACGCCGCATCGACCGCATCATGGGCCGCGCCGACGATATGCTCATCCTTAAAGGTGTAAACATCTACCCTATGCAGATCGAAAAGATCATCATGAGCATCCCCGAAGTTGGTCAGAACTACATCATCGAGCTGATCAAAGAAGGCCTCATGGAACAGATCAGAGTCAAGGTGGAGATCAAAGAAGAATTCTTCATCGAAGATATGCGCGCTTTGCAAGGCATCCAGAAAAAGATTGCCGGCATGCTGCGTGATGAAATCCTGATCACCCCCAGAGTTGAACTTGTACAGCATAACTCCATTCCCAAAGCGGAAGGTAAAGCTGTACGCGTTGTTGACCTGAGGGATGAGGAATAAAGAATGATTACCGCATTGGCTGTTCTGGTTATTCTGCTCATGCTGTGTTCTCTAGCACTGCATGTATTCGGGCTTCCGGCAAACTGGCTTGTTCTGGCCCTTGTTGCCACGTGGAAGTTCTACCAGCCCGAAACAATGACCTGGAATTTTATCATAATTCTTGGGGTTATCGCTCTGATCGGCGAAATCCTTGAGTTCGTGGCCCAGTATTTTGGCGGCAAGAAGTACGGTGCTACCGGACGCGGCAATATCGGCGCGTTCATCGGTGCCATCGGCGGCGCAATCCTAGGCGCACCATTTTTTTTCGGACTCGGTGCCCTACCTGGTGCACTGCTCGGCTCATTCGGCGGCTGTTTCGCACTTGAGCTGACCCATGGTAGAACCTTTGATGAGGCCAGGCATTCTGCTTGGGGTGCCTTCTGGGGTAAAGCATTCGGCATGGCTATCAAGATCAGTCTCGGTGTCTGGATGTTTGCCATGAGTATTCCCAAAATCTGGCCTGCTTAAAGAATTAAGAAGTTTTGATGCGCTACGCGCTTTTGATAATTTGATTTCGCCTCCGGCGGCCAAAGGAGCTAAGCCCCTTTGGAATC
>DDLU01000231.1 GCA_002340305.1 Desulfovibrio sp. UBA2564 | reverse complement strand
CGGAAGCATGGAAAAGGCTATCCGCAAGTCACTGGACAATCTGGGAATTGATAAGCTTTATGGCTACATGCTCCACAAAGAAGATTTTCTTCCCTCATGGGACAAGGGTATCGGGGAGCAGGCCGAAAAAATCCGCGCACACGGCCTTACGGAAAAAATCGGTATTTCAGTTTATTCACCGGAAATGGCAGTATGTGCCGTGGAAACTGACGGTATTGATCTGATCCAGCTGCCCTCAAACATTTTTGACCGCCGCTTTGAAGAATCGGGAGCTTTTGAAAAAGCACAGGAGCGCGGCAAGACCGTCTATGTACGCAGCGTTTTTTTACAGGGATTGATGTTCATGGATTCCACGAATCTCCCGGAACACATGAAGTTTGCCGCCCCTTACATTGAAAAGCTTGGAACTCTGGTCGAGAAGTCCGGCCTGACCATTCAAGAACTGGCCTTGGGATACGCCGCCAAAGCCTATCCGCAAGCCAAAATTCTGGTGGGGGCAGAACTTCCGCAGCAGATGAATGAGAATATTGCATCTTTCAGCTGTAATTTTCCTGAAGAACGGGTGAAAGAAATCAAAACAATTTTTAACAACATACCGGAAAAACTGGTCAGCCCGGTTTTGTGGAAATAAACACAAACTGATTCCAAAACAGGAAGTCTCCAATGAACAGCCTTAATTTCGGTCCTATCAGACACCTTATTCTTCTGGGTAGTGCCCCTGTATTCAAAGAAATATCTACATGGTGCGCCAAACAAGATGTAAAGCTGACCATTTTCACATCGCCTGCTCAAGAAAAGGAACTGGATCAAGAACTTGATTTCATCGTTACCCAAGGCATTGATTCTCAAGAAGTGAAAGATATTGTCCACTCGGAACCAATGCAAAATACATTGGCAATATCCTTCGGTGCACGGTGGATTTTCAAGAAACATCACATTGAAGAACTGTTCGAAAATAAGCTGATCAATGCACACGGGACCAGACTCCCCTTTGATCGTGGTGGAGGGGGGTTCAGTTGGCGAATAATGAAACAAGACAGGCTGGGTAGCCTTAACCTGCACCGAATCGATGAGGGAATTGATACTGGTGAAATCCTGATTCAAAAAACCTATGTCATTCCTAAAACATGCACAACGCCTGAAGAAATCGGTAAGGACTACTTCAACAGACTTGGCAAATTTATGACTGAATTTCTTGAATCTATCCGGACCAATGAAAAAACTATTGATCTGGTTAAGCAGAATGAGAATCTTTCATATTACTACCCAAGACTCTATACTATGAAAAATTCATGGATAAATTGGGAGATGAACGCCGAAAACCTTGAATCATTCATCACCGCATTTGATGCCCCCTACGCTGGAGCGCTGACCAATTGGAATGGTCAAAAGTGCTCAATCCGAAAAGTTCAGGTGCACGGCGGCGAAGTATACAATCACCCATTCATGGCAGGTATCATACTCCGCAAAGAGGAAGACTGGCTGATTTGTGCCACCGCATGCGGCAAGACCCTCATTATCGAAGAAATCAACGATGAAGAGGGCAATAGCATTATGCCCAACTTAAAAGTAGGTGACAGATTTTATACCGGCCCGGAAGATCTTCACGAAGCAAAATCCTCCAGGATCACTGTTACAGCAACAAAAATAAAATCTTAATAATATATTTTCGGATACATAAACTCAGCAAGGATTTGCCGTTATGAACAATAAATTTTCTAAATCACTCTCTGCACAGGAAGAAGCCAAAAAGCGCATTCCCGGAATGTGCCAACTTCTTTCCAAACGCCCGGACATGTTTTCACAGGGTGTCTGGCCTGCATACTACAGCAAGGCTTCCGGTTCCAAAGTATGGGACCTCGATGGAAACGAATACACCGATATGTCCATCTCCGGTATCGGTGCCTGCGTACTGGGATACAATGACCCGGATGTTGACGGCGCGGTGATCAACGCCATCAAAAACGGTGTAGCCGCTTCTTTGAACTGCTATGAAGAAGTGGAACTGGCAGAACTTTTCTGCGAAATCCACCCTTGGGCGGATATGGTCCGTTACGCTCGTACCGGCGGAGAGTCCATGGCCGTTGCCGTGCGTATTGCCCGTGCAGCAACCGGACGCGATAAAATCGCTTTCTGCGGTTATCACGGCTGGCATGACTGGTATCTGGCTGCCAACGTAGGCACCGACAACGCCCTTGGCGAACACCTTATCCCCGGTCTCGAACCTGCGGGTGTTCCCAGCCAACTTTCCGGCACCGCGCTGCCTTTCGGCTACAACAAGCCTGAAGAACTTGAAAAAATTTTAGCCGAAAATAAAGGTGAAATTGCCGCCGTCGTTATGGAACCGATCCGCAATATCGATCCCGAACCGGGCTTCCTAGAGAAAGTAAAACAGATGGCTCATGAAGCAGGTGCCGTACTGATTTACGATGAAATTTCAGCCGGTTTCAGGATCTGCGTAGGCGGTAGCCATCTCAAACTGGGTTGCGAACCGGATATCGCCGTTTTCTCCAAAGCCATTGGTAACGGCTACCCCATAGGGGTGATCATGGGCCGTCAGTCTGTAATGGAAGCTGCCCAAAAAACATTCATCAGCAGCACCAACTGGACCGAGAGGTCCGGTCCCGCAGCAGCACTGGCAACCGTCAAAAAATTCCGTGACAACAACGTCCACAAACATCTGCTTTCCATGGGTAAGACGGTACAGGAAGGTTGGACAAAAGCAGCAGAAAAGCATGGCCTCAAAGTACATTCCGGCGGAATTTACCCCTTGAGTCACTTTGCTTTTGAAATGGACGAACCGCTGGCCCTTAAGGCCTTGTTCATCCAACTCATGCGCGACCGTGGATTTCTGGCCTCCAACATCTATTACCCCATGTTCGCGCACACAGATGCTGATGTCAGACGTTATCTGGCTGCCACGGAAGAATGCTTCGCGGTCATTGCTGAAGCTGTAAAGAATGAAAAGGTCCATGAAATGATGGAAGGCCGTGAATCCGGCTCCGGTTTCAAAAGGATCACCTAAAGGAAAATAATGAAAGTCACTGCAATCATTCAAGCCCGCATGACCTCATCGCGCTTGCCGGGAAAAATCCTCATGGAAGTACTCGGCAAGCCGCTTTTGCAGCTCATGATCGAAAGGGTCCAGCAAGCGAAATGCATCGACTCTGTAGTTCTGGCTACAACCACAAACAAGGAAGATGACCCCACCGAAGAGTTGGGCAAGTCCATGGGTGTGGAGGTATTTAGAGGTTCTGAAGATGATGTGCTGGACCGCTTTTACCGTGCTGCGGATAAATTCGGCGGTGAACACATCATGCGCCTCACAGGCGATTGCCCGCTGATTGATCCGGATTTTCTTGATGCACTAGCGGATTTCTATTTTGAAGGCGGTTATGACTATGCCATCAACTGCCTTGAGCCGACCCTGCCCGACGGGCTGGATGCCGAGATCATCAGCATGCAGACCCTGCGTGAAGTACACGAAAAGGCCGTGCGTGCGCCCCATAAGGAACACGTGACCCTATATGTGCGCGATAATGCGGACGACTTCAAGATCGGTTCTTGGAAACACACTGAAGATTACTCCAGCATGCGCTGGACAGTGGATAACCGTGAAGATTTCGAGCTGGTAAAAAATATCATTGAAGGAGTTACACATGTAACCCCTGATTTCAGATTACAAGATATGCTCGATTACATTCACCAACATCCGAATCTAGCTGAAATTAACGCCCACATTAAACGAAATGAAGGGCTGGCAAAATCCTTAGAAGAAGAATCTGCAAATGCATAACCACAGTCCTTCCATATCCGGAAAAAGCCTGATTATCAGGGCTGATGCTAATTCTGAAATTGGAATCGGACATGTCATGCGCTGCCTTGCTCTTGCACAAGAATGGACGGACAAAGGTGGAAAGGCTGTTTTTGCGGGTAACATTACAAATGAGCCTTTAATCAAAAAACTGAAAAATTGTGGATTTGAATATATCCCCATTATAAAATCATATCCTGAGTCTTCCTCAGATGCAGTGCAACTCATACAGGCGGCAAAGGCCGCACCAGCAGGTAGTTGGATCGTCTTGGATGGATATTTTTTTGATACACAGTACCAAAGCCTCATCAGAAGTATTCATCCTGATGTTATGGTGATAGACGACTATCACCATCTCGATAGCTATGATGCCCGCATAATTCTGAACCAAAATCTCGGTTCAGAAACAATTGCCTATAAGACAAATGGGAAGGCGAGCGTTCTGTCCGGATCCCGATATGCAATGCTGAGAAAAGAATTCCGAAATACATCCTCTACCAGTGGACAGGTGAACAATTACGCGGCAACTAAAATTCTAATTAGCATGGGTGGGGCGGATACCCATAACGCCTCTTTATCAGTACTGAAAGCTTTATCTTCGCTTGAAGACAAAACTCAGGTGACTCTTATTGTCGGTCCAGCCAACCCGCATCTAAATTCATTAGAGCAGTTCTCAGAAGTTTCTACGCTAAAATTTTCAATCAAATCCAATGTAGAAAATATGGCTGAAATAATAGCGGAAAATGATATTTTTATTGGAGCAGGAGGATCTTCCTGCTGGGAAGTCTGCTGTCTCGCTAAGCCTTTGATCATAATCACAACTGCCGAGAACCAAGTAAGACTTTCCCATAAACTTGCTGAAGCTGAAGCTGCCATTTATCTCGGTAAGGCTGAAAATGTTGAGCGCAACGAAATCCAGCGAGCCGTTGCCTCACTCATATCTTCCCCGGAAGCAAGGAAGAAGCTGACCGATAACGCAAGAACAATTATTGATGGTAAAGGCGTCTCCCGAATTGTTGAGACACTTGCCGCAAACTCATCTTATATTTCCCAAACAGGTGATTAAAATATGAAAAAAATCATCATTGCCACGATCAAAAGCCGAAATATAGAAAACGCTAAAAAGCTCAAAAAAGCATGCTCCGGTAAACATGAAGTCTTAATTGTCGACCACAAAGATCTTTTTAGCGTAGATAACGTTAACAATTTCGATCCCGACTATATTTTTGTACCTCACTGGTCATGGATAATTCCAGCCGAAATCTATACCAAATATAAATGCATAATATTTCATACAGCAGACCTTCCTTCCGGTAGAGGAGGAAGCCCTCTGCAAAACCAGATTATAAGTGGAGTTAAGAACTCATACGTATGTGCGATTCAATGTGCTGATGAAGTTGACAGCGGCGACATTTATTCCAAAGAACCCGTATATCTGGGCCGAGGCAACATTGACGAAATACTGCTGGATATTTCCGATCTTATATTCAAGAAAATGATTCCAGATATCCTTGAGAGAGACCCTGTGCCAGTTCCACAGAAAGGAAAAATTGTCACCTACAAGCGAAGAACTGAAAAGCAAAGCAATATCCAAGCAAGTGAAGTAACAGGAATAGACAACCTATATGATTTTATAAGAATGCTTGACGGTGAAGGCTACCCCAAAGCAAACCTAGAAATTGGTAATTTTAAAATTTCATTTTCCAATGTCTCTCATAGAGGAGATAAACTTGAAGGAAGGTTTGAAATCCATGAAAAATAGCAAAATTTTAATTGTAGCCGCTCACCCGGACGACGAAGTTCTTGGGTGTGGAGGCACTGTAGCCAAAATGATTGCCAATGGGGCTGAAGTTTATTCTTTAATTTTAGGAGAAGGGGTAACCTCTCGTCAGGAATTGCGAGACAGAGAAAACTGTGCCACAGAACTGGCTACTTTAAAGAATACCGCAGAAAAGGCCAATTCCATACTGGGAATCAAAGAAGTCGTGCTGTGCGACTTTCCGGACAACCGTTTTGACTCGGTGGACCTCATCGATATTATTAAAACTGTTGAAAAATATAAAAAGAAATTCAACCCGGACATCATATTCACCCACTATGCTGATGACCTGAATATTGATCACAGCATAACCACAAAAGCTGTGCTCACTGCAACAAGACCGATGCAGGGAGAAAATGTCAAAGAAATTTATGCCTTTGAAACTCTGTCATCCACTGAATGGAAATACCCGCTTTCATTCTCCCCTAATTTTTTTGTTGACATAACTGAAACCATCCAGACAAAAAAAGACGCAATGGCTGCATATGAAGGTGAACTTATGGACTACCCGCATCCCAGATCACTCAAGTGTATTGACTTGGCTGCCGAAATGTGGGGAGTACGAACAGGAACAGGTAAGGCCGAAGCTTTCCAAACGTTACGACGCATATGGGTATAAAACTAACCAACTTTAAAGAACTCTCTGCAATTGAAGCTCAAGATGTACTCAACTGGAGAAATTCTGATTTTGTGAGATTTCAGATGAGTAATCATGACCTTATTTCAATTGAACAACACATGGAGTTTATAAAAAGTTTAAATAAGAACAAAGATAATGAATATTATCTGGTTAGTAAGGGGAAAGATAGAATTGGGGTCATATACTTGAACTCCATTACGGAAATAGATGCTGAATTGGGGTTGTACAAAAATCCTGACACTAAAATTGCCGACGCAGGCAGAATTTTAATGAATTCTATTTTCACCCTTGCCCGCTATAAAAAATTGGATTCTCTCAATCTTAGGGTGCTGAAATCAAACGAAAAGGCAATACATTTATATAATAAATTTTCTTTCACCATAAAAAATGAAGATGAATCTTTTTTGTATATGGTCTCAACAAACTTGAAACCAATGCATGCTGCTTAACAGCAACAAAGGTAACATATGAATAATAAAATAATAATTAATGATAGAAAAATTGGTCCAGATTATCCTGTCTACATTATTGCAGAAATGTCTGCCAACCATAATCATAACTTTGATGCTGCGGTAGAACTCATCCATTTGGCAAAAGAGTGTGGTGTTGATGCCATTAAAATACAGACATACACCCCAGAAACCATGACTCTGGACTGCGATAAAGAATATTTCCAAATCGGAAAAGGGACTATCTGGGAAGGCAAAAAATTATTCGATCTGTATGGAGAAGCATACACCCCATGGGAATGGCAGCCGAAATTAAAAAAAATTGCCAATGATCTGGGACTAGACCTCTTCTCCACCCCTTTCGATGAAAGTTCCGTTGATTTTCTGGAAGAAATGGATGTGCCGGCATATAAGGTTGCTTCTTTTGAACTGGTGGATCTTCCTTTGATTAGAAAAATTGCCTCCAAAGGCAAACCGGTAATTATGTCCACCGGTATGGGCACACTTTCCGAGATCAATGAAGCTGTAAGCACTTTTTATGATGCTGGCGGTACAGATTTGATACTTTTAAAATGCACCAGTTCTTATCCTGCTCCGCCTGAAACTATGAACCTGCGGACCATGATGAATATGCAGGAAACATTCGGAGTACCATGCGGCCTGTCTGATCATTCTCTCGGCATCGAAGTTCCGGTTGCAGCAGTAGCGTTAGGAGCCTGCGTTATTGAAAAGCATTTTATTAAATCGCGATCAGAAGGAGGCCCCGATAGTGCTTTCTCACTCGAAGCTGACGAACTTAAAGACATGGTTGAAGCGGTGCGTAACACTGAAAAGGCTCTTGGCAGAGTTCAATATCAAATAACAGAAAAAGAAAAAGCCGGCAGAGTATTCAGAAGATCACTCTTCGCAAGTCAAGATATTCGCAAAGGTGAATCCATTACTGCAAATAACATCAAATGTGTTCGCCCCAGCCATGGATTGCACCCCAGACATTATGAGGAAATCCTTGGAATGAAAGCCGATCGTGACATTGAATTCGGCACACCACTTAAGTGGGAACTTTTATCTTAAAACATCAATATTTCAGAGGTATAAAATGTCAGAACTTAAAAGATGCTCTAAATGTGTTTTACCTGAGACGCATGAAACCATCCATTTCGATGACGAAGGAGTCTGCAACGTCTGCCGCCAACATGAATTCAAGGCAGAAAAAATTGACTGGGAATCAAGAAAGAAAGATCTTGATGAACTCGTCGCAAAATACAAAGGCCAGGGCGACTACGACTGTCTGGTCCCTTTCAGCGGTGGTAAAGACTCTACCTACACCCTTTACTACCTTGTAAAGGAATACGGTCTCAAGCCGCTGGTAGTGCGCTTTGACCACGGCTTCCTGCGTCCTAACCTGCATGACAATGTTAAAAAAACCGCCCGCGAACTGGGCGTTGATGTACTCAGCTTTACACCCAACTGGCGTGTTGTTCAAAAACTGATGCTGCAGACCTTTTTCGACAAAGGCGATTTCTGCTGGCACTGCCACACCGGAATTTTCGCCTACCCCATGCAGATCGCCATTGAAAAGAAGATTCCTCTGATTTTCTGGGGCGAACCTTCGGCAGAATACACAGCCTACTACAGCTACGATCAGGCCGAAGAAGTGGATGAAAAGAGATTCAACCGCTTTGTAAACCTCGGCATCTCCGCAGACGACATGTACGTACGTCTCAATGGTGCTGTGGATAAGCGCGACCTTAAGCCCTTCACCTACCCGGCACTGAAAGATCTTCGCAAGCTGAAATACCGCTCAGTCTGCCTCGGCTCCTACATCCCATGGGATGTGAAGGCTAACTCCAAACTTATTGCCGATGAGCTCGGCTGGAAGGGTGATGAAGTAGAAAATGTTCCTCCGGGATTCGAATACGAGAAAATCGAGTGTTATCTGCAAGGTGTGCGCGATTACATCAAATACATCAAGCGCGGCTACACCCGCCCTGCCCATCTGGCCACTCTCGACATCCGCAACAACCGGATCGACAGGGAAGAAGCCATGGAGATCATCAGTAAGTACGAAGGATACAAACCGCCGAGTCTCGACCTGTTCCTCAAGCACATCGGCCTGACCGAAGAGGAATTCTACGAAGTAGCCCTGAGCCACGGCGTATCCCCTTACAAGCATGATCCGGCAAGTGATAAACCCGGCAAGAAGACCAAAGACTTTGATACATGGTCCCCTGCTGGTGAAATGCCACGTGAATACGCTGAAGGACAGATGAAACTCTGGCGTGAACGTCACACTCAGGAATAAGTAATGATCGGAATCGTAGACTACAGAATGGGCAATCTGCTCTCTGTGTTCAACGCAGTTGAGATGTGCGGGGAGGACGCAATTATTTGCGAAACCCCCGGCATGCTCGCTGACGTGGACCGGGTTATCCTACCCGGTGTCGGCGCATTCGGGGACATGATGGAGAATCTTAAAAAATTCGGCTACCTGTCCGCTCTTGAAGAAGCTGTCTTCAATGACCGCAAGCCCTTTCTCGGTATTTGCCTCGGCATGCAGGCTTTGGCCCGCAGCAGCGGAGAACACGGCAGTCATAAAGGTCTGGGCTGGATCGATGCTGAGATAGTGCGCCTTGATCCTGAAGATAAAAGTCTGCGTATTCCCCATGTGGGCTGGAACGATCTCATATACCGCAAGGAAAGCCCGCTCTTTGCCGGTCTGCCCGGAAGTCCTGACTTCTACTTCGTGCATTCATTTTTCATGAAATGCGCCAATGAAGAGGATATGGACGCTTATTGTGAGTACGGCGGGAAAGTTACTGCCGCAGTTAGA
>DDLU01000258.1 GCA_002340305.1 Desulfovibrio sp. UBA2564 | reverse complement strand
ACCCCATCCCCTCAAAACTTTTCAATAAGCTTCGCATTTAGCTTATTTATCTGTATTTCATAACAAAGCCTGCAATATCATTTAAGATATTGCGGGCTTTGTTATGGGCAATTTTAAAATACAAAGCGGCGAAGCCTTGATAAAAAGTTTTGGGATTCTTAAACCCTTTTTCAAAAGGGTTTAAGCCCCCGGAGGGACTCCCGGTAGGGCCGCCGGAGGCATCTTAAAAGCAAAAAACCGCCATACCCAAACTTTGACAGTCCGGAAATGACGGTTTTTTCAACACTATATTGCGTTCCCATAGCGGACCAAAAGCCCCATGGGAGTATCCGCGAAGCATAAAGCTTCGTGGCCTACCAAGCCTGTTTGGACTTGATACGAGCAGCCTTACCTTTAAGACCACGCAGGTAGTAGATGCGGCTACGACGTACTTTACCTTCAGCAACTACCTCTACACGCTCAATGTAGGGGGAGTGAACGGGGAAAACACGCTCAACGCCGATACCGTCAGAAATCTTGCGGACGGTGAAGGTGGAATTGGTGGTACCTTTACGGTAACGCAGAACTGCACCCTGGAATACCTGGATACGTTCCTTTTCACCTTCGATAATACGCAGGTGTACCTTTACAGTGTCGCCAGCTTTGAAAGCGGGCATATCAATACGCATCTGTTCGCGTTCGATGTTTGCAATTACGTTGCTCATTTCGCTACTCCTTATATAAATTCTTTTGCGGCACCCGAAGGCGGATCTACCAGGCATCTTTAAGCAGCCTGTCGACCGTGATCGCCACCGCACTTCTTACTGATAGATGGTTGTATCCGTCCATGAACCTGATAGGCCGTAAGCTGCCTTCTGCCATGTCCAGAATTTCGGGAGCCAACCCGTGTCCGGTACCGAAAACCAGTAGTACGGGATTATCCTGCAGCATTTCACGAACCTTGTTCATGGTAGTGCTGCCTGCGCCCCGTGCGCTTGTGGTCACCAGTATCGGCTTCTTACCCGTTCCCTCTTCGATATGCTCCACCACATCTTGCAGGGAATCCTTTACTCCTACTTTGGAAAAAGCTGCGGCGCGATCCGGGTTGAACTTGCTGCCCGGTCCCGAAGTCCAGTGAGAAATAATCCTCTCGGCTAGTTTCTTCTGATCCTCGATTGGAGTCACCGCAAAAAATCCACTAATTGAGTAAGAGCGGGAAACGCGGGACATATCGTGAATATCGAGGTTTGTCAAAGAAACAGCGGCCTTTTCCCCAAATTTATTTAGCACCGGATAGTGAACAAGAGCCATATAAAGATTTTTTCCCAAACGTTTTCGGGGTATTGTGCGCAAATAACGCACATCATCTTTTTTTAGCCCTTCTGCTTCGGCCAAAAGCTCCGGCCGGACATCCAAGGTCTCATCAAGAGACTTTTTTCTCCTCCATTCTTCTATCAGACCATGGTTGCCTGAAGAAAGAACTTCCGGCACTGCATAGCCGTCGAATTCCGGAGGACGGGTGTAGTGCGGATATTCTAGAAGACCGGAAGAGAAACTCTCCTCCGTACCGGACTCTGAATGCCCCATAAAGTCCGGCAGCAGGCGGGCGACAGCCTCAATGAGACACATGGCCCCGGCTTCGCCCCCGTTGAGTACGAAATCCCCTACGGAGACTGTTTCAACGGGAAAAATATCTTCAAAGCGGGCATCAATGCCCTCATACCTTCCACAGACGAGAGTCAGCTCCTCTTCTTTGGAAAGCTCAACCGCCATCTTCTGGGTCAGCGGTTTGCCTTTGGGTGAAAGCATGATCAGCCTTTTACCCTTTGGGCAACCACCTTCTCTGGAAGGCTTGATTCCTACGGTATCGAGGGCCTTGGCAATGGGGTCAATAAACATGACCATGCCGGGACCTCCGCCGTAGGGGCGGTCGTCTACAGATTTATGGCGGTCTGTTGCAAACTCACGGGGATCGACTTTGTTGAAAGAGACAATGCCCTTTTCAACACCTTTACCCATGAGTCCATGAGACAGCGGGGAATCAAAAAATTCCGGAAAGAGTGTAACCAGATTAAATTTCACTAATGCTCCAGCCTTGGAATTTAAAAAAGCGGCACTCTGCCCTATTTCTTTTTCTTCCCGTTATCTTTCTTGCCTGATTCGGAAAGATAGATGTCGAGCAGCCCTTCAGGCGGATCAACAACAATCCTTTCGTTATCAGGATCAACAGACAAAACGAATTCCTCCACAGCAGGGAAAAGAATTTCCTTACCCTCCGCAGAAGAAATCACCCAAGTTTCCTGCCCGGGGGCAAGAATAAAGTTCGAAATGGTGCCAACCACAGTGCCGTCTTCAAGCTCGACGCTCATGCCTTCAAGTTCGTACATGTAGACTTCATCATCCCCGGTATCGGGAAGATCAGATTCACGCACAAGGACTTCCATGCCGCGCAGGTTTTCCGCCTGATCGCGACCTTCTACTCCTTTGAAGGTCAGGAGCATACGCCCTTTATGCTTTCGCGAAGAGCGCACGACAAAACGACGGGGCTTCTGTCCTTTCTTTGCCAGATACAGACAGGGTACCTCGTCGAAGAGAAAAGGGGAGTCCGCATGAGATTCAATGCAAACCTCCCCCCTGAGACCATGTGGTTTGACCACTTCGGCAACTACAAGCATTTCCATAGCAGCCTGCCGTTATGGTCAGGTTCGTGGACTCTTATTCCAGAATTTCCAGAACAGAGCGTTTTCTCACCTTGGTTGATGCAGCACCGAGCAGGGTTCTCATGGCACGCGCGGTGCGGCCCTGCTTACCGATAACCTTACCGAGGTCTTCTTTGGCGACCTTGAGTTCGATTACGGAAGTCTGCTCCCCTTCGATTTCGGTGACAACTACTTCATCCGGATTGTCAACAAGCGATTTCGCGATGTATTCTACTAAATCCTTCAACATGCCAACAACCTCCGCTTCTGATTTCGAGTGTGTACCGTGAGTAGTGAAGAAGAATTCGAACCTGATGAGTTACGAACCCTAGGAATTTGCTTTGAGGAGAGATTTAACGGTATCGCTAGGTTCAGCACCTCTCTCAAGCCACTTCTCTACTTTTTCCTTGTCGATTTTCACTTCAACAGGTTCAACCATCGGGTTGTAGTAACCGCAGAAGTCCAAAGGACGACCGTCACGTCTGGTTTCGCTGTTGATTGCTACGATTCTGTAAAAAGGGCGTTTTTTGGAGCCCATACGGGTCAGTCTGAGTTTAATAGCCATTGTCTACTTTCCCCCATATAATCTTAAATTAAGTGGTTCGTTAATAAATTGCAAGCAAAGCCCACAAAAACTATTTTTTCTTTTTCTTGCGAGCTTGCTTTTTAAGCTTTTTCTTTTTGCGTGCAAGCAGGGTCTTTTTACTCTTGGTTTTAGAAGTCTGAGGCATCCCCTCCATTCCTTCCATACCTTCGAGCCCTTCCATACCGGGCATTCCCGGCATTCCTGCACCGCCACCAAGTCCGGGCATTCCGGGCAGATTCGGCATTTTGGGCATTTTGCCCTTTCCGCCTTTGCCGCCCATCATTTTCTTCATCATCTTGCTCATCTGCTCAAAATTCTTGAGCATCTGATTCACTTCCTTGATGTCTACGCCGGAACCCTTAGCAATCCTCTGCCTACGGCTGGGGTTGATAAGTTTGGGCTGCCTGCGTTCCTCCATGGTCATGGACGAGATGATGGCTTCTATCCTGTTCAGTTCCTTATCCGGAATCTCCATATCGCCGAGCTGTTTGGTAAGCCCGCCGAGGCCGGGGATCATTTTCATGATCGAACCCATGGAACCGATCTTCTTCATTCTGCGCATCTGGGTGCGGAAGTCCTCAAGGTCGAACTGAGCCTTGCGGAATTTCTCGGTCAGCTCTTCGGCTTCCCCCTCACCCATTACCGACTGGGCTTTCTCGATCAGGGACAGTACATCCCCCATGCCGAGAATTCTTGAAGCGGCCCTGTCCGGGTAGAAGAGTTCGAGCTCATTGAGCTTTTCACCCATACCAACAAACTTAACAGATTTACCGGTAACGGATTTGATGGAGAGCGCCGCACCGCCTCGGGCATCACCATCCATTTTGGTAAGGACGACACCGGTAACATCAAGCTTGTCATCAAATGTGGAGGCGACATTGACAGCGTCCTGCCCTGTCATTGCGTCCGCCACGAAAAGGATTTCATCCGGAGAACAATGTTCCTTGATGGAGGAAAGTTCTTCCATCAGGGGTTCATCGATATGCAAACGTCCAGCTGTATCGAAAAGCAGAACATCACAACCGGCCTCTTCAGCCTTGACCATAGCGTCACGGCAGATGTCCACGGGGTTCATTTCCGTAGTGGACGGGTAGGCCGGCATATCCAGCTGTTTAGCCAGCACATGAAGCTGGTCAATCGCAGCGGGACGGTAGACGTCGGCAGGCACAAGGTAGGGTTTGAACTTCTTACGCCTCAAAAACAAGGCAATCTTGGCAGAAGAAGTGGTCTTACCGGAACCCTGAAGGCCGACCATCATGATTTTGGAAAGCTTGCCCTTTGTGAGCTGCAATCCTTCCTGCTCGCCGCCGAGCAGCTCGGTAAGTTCGTCGTTAACGACCTTGATTACCTGCTGTCCGGGAGAAAGGGATTTCTGGACTTCCCGCCCGAGAGCACGCTCCTTTACCTTCTCCACAAAGTCTTTAACGACCTTGTAGTTAACGTCCGCTTCGAGAAGGGCAAGGCGCACTTCGCGCAGTCCGGTCTGGATGTTTTTCTCATCCAAACGTCCCTGCCCCTTGAAATTCTTAAAGGCTTCGGAAAGTCTATCTGATAGGCTGTCGAACAATTCTCTTACTCCGCCGGCTAAGCATTTTTACGCGCAAAAACCTCAAAAGCTCCACCTTTTCTCAATTTGTGCTGATTGCGTAAAGAAAGGGGTTGTCTGTTAAAGCTTTTATCTATCCAAGTCAAGTGAAGACTCATATCAACTTTTTGGAAAATCACAAACACTTATCGTACAGTCTGGAAAATTTACTTGCAATATTTCTTGCTTTTTCAACCAATGAACCGTTTAATTGTATATTCTTACATAACCTTACCCATGCAGTTGAAGGAGCGGAGATATGCCCAACATCGTCAAGGCGGAAGAATTTCATCTGGTTGATCCAATGGGACGGCTCAGATCAAAAATATATATTTCAAACAAAGGAAAAGTTACAGCCGATGTCTTCGATTCCACAGGCCAGTTAAACAACCGTGTCGATCTCCAGAAAAGTTTGAAACTCGGACCCACTGCCCACCAGAATGTTGCCCCACATAAAAAAGAAACCCTCGGTGCATGGCATGCACGCATAGCTAACGAAGTCAAACTCAGTCAATCCAAATTACATGTCGGTTCCTACAAGCTTTATATCGACTTTGTAGAGAACAACACCATGGCCAGCGGCAAGTATCAGAATGAAGTCATTGAAGTTTCCGGTGAAATAGTAGATGTTTCAGCAAAAGGATTCGGCGATCTGCATGTTGGGCTCAAAGGGATTTCCAATTTCACAGCCGAAGTAATCTGTCATTTTACAGAGGACCAGATTCCGGTAGTCAGCAACCTCAAGCCGGGCGTAAAAGTGCGAATTAAAGGAAAATGCACTGAATACGTCAACAAACGGGTGAAGATTTGGGGGTGTCAGTTGCTGTAGGCCGGACTTAAAGTGCCTATGCCAATATCAAAGCAATTAAAAAAAGAGCTGCAACACGTTGCCGATGAATGCATTGACTGTGGAAAATGTATGAGTCATTGCCGCTTTCTGGCTGAAAGCGGATCCCCTGTCTCAATTGCTTTACGGGCACTTTCTTCTGATGAAGAAGCTGATCAGGCTGCAATCCGTTCTTATGCCTGTTCAGTCTGCGGACTTTGTTCGGCGGTATGCCCAGTTGCGGCAGAACCGGAGCACATGTTCAAAGAACTACGCAACCACGCGCAGGCCAATGCTATTTTCAGGCTCGAAAAGTGCGACCCGATTCTCAACTATGAAAGATTAGGGCAACGCTTTCCATTCAACGCTGAATTCATTCCCGAAAACTGCACTACGGTCTTCTTTCCGGGGTGTACGCTACCCGCAATGCACCCGGATGCCAGCAGGATTGCATTCAAAATTTTGAAACGCGAAGATCCGACTATCGGCCTCGTTCTTAACTGCTGTTCCAAGCCCTCTAAAATGCTTGGCCTGAAAAGCAGACATGAAGAAACTTTTTTTGCCTTACTGCACCGCTTGGAACGCAAAGGGGTCAAAAAAATTCTGACCGCCTGCCCAAACTGCCATATCACTTTCAAAGAGGCGAATCCCAAGATGGAAATCGTCTCAGTTTACAGAAGGCTCAAATACTCAAAATTTATGCCTGTGCGTCCTACGGTAAACGAAGTCACCGTTCATGATCCCTGTGTCACCCGCTATGAATCAGAGATGCATAGACACGTACGTACACTCATCAAATCTGTAGGGGTACGGGTTGTTGAAATGCGCCACAACCGCAAAAAGACTCTCTGCTGCGGCGAAGGAGGAGCTACCGCATTTTTCAATAGTGCATATTCCAGAAACTGGGCCCGCAAAAGAATTAATGAAGCGCAAAGAACAGGCATCCCCATGGTCACCTATTGTGCCGGATGCGTAAATCAACTGGGATTCAAATATCCCACAATACATGTTTTGGACCTGCTTCTGGTCAGACGCAAGCGCATCCCCAAACCTGTTGCCTTCCCTTTCAATTACCTCAACCGTTTAATATTCAGATTTAGTGGACGCTGATAATTTGCACATTTTTTCTTTCCGGGCCTTCTAATCCTGAACATATCCATGTAACACAATTGCCAATGAGTTCAGACAATACAGCCCACACACTATCAGAATTACCCCTCGCCCTGTTCGGCCTGACCCTGCCCTTAACCAGTGCAGCTTTCAGCCTGAGTGGTCAGGCTGTACCCAACAACCTGCCTGAAGTATTCGCCTGCGGACTTGCTGTACTTGGACTCGTTCTGGAAATGCTCAATGGCGATGACAACCGGACATTTCCTCTCTGGCTCAAAGCCGGAATCCCCGCCCTGTTGATCACATGGATTTCATTCAACAGCTTTGCCGTATACACCCAGCCATTACTAAACTACCTCCCGCTATTAATGGAGGGCAAACCGCTTATTTTCTTACTGGTCACAGTCCTTTGGATAAAACTCTATAATCCGCCGAGCACCGGACAAATTTCATTCTGGTCCAGCTGGTTGGCGATTTTAGTCTGCGCAGAATTCGGATTGCGTTTTTTCCTATTACATGAACCTTCAATGCCCTCGTTTTGCGGCATATCAAGTATTAACGGTCCAATCCTGCTGGCCGGCCTTTGTGCAACACTGCATAACGCCGAAAAGAATACACTACCCCGTCTGCTTATTCTTGCGGGAATATTCTGCACCCTTGGACGAGACATTGCCCTTGCAGCAGTACTTATTCTTCTTGTTGGCGGTCCCAAGGGGGGACTTCGGAAATTCATACTTGTCCTGTGCCTGCTGTTTTTCAATTACCTATCTCTGCAAGTTCAGGAAATGACCTTAATGAACAGACAGGACCTGCCTTCATACTGGCTATGGTTCTCAGTTATGGAAATCTTTATCAAGAATCCGGGCTTAATGCTCAGCGGCTTCCCTCTTTCTGTACCGCTACCACTGAACGTTCCGGCATCACTTTGGACAATCTGGCACGGTCAGCAGCATGTCTGGACCGGCACCGGAATCTATCTTTTTCATATTCCCCCCTTCTGGCTGCATCTGCTCTGCGCTTGGGGATTAGCCGGTCCCTGCTTAACAGCCGTAGCCGGGACAGTGCTTTACAAACGCTGCTCCTCGCGCATGCTCGGTGGACTGGTTGCAACCGTTCTTATCTGCGGTTTCTTTTCCCCTTTGTTCTACCACCCCGCAATCGCACTCTTCATCCTCCCCGCCTTCTTCGCTGCCGGCACCCCGGAAGTTCAATCTTTCTGCTTCGAATAGACTTTCCGTTTCCGGCTTTATTTATCCACATTTCATTTTGATTACTCATTTGATATTTTTTTGATTACTTTTGTATTACATTTATCTTTCAAAATGATATCAAATTTATATTTTTTTTGCTTTAACTATTACTTCAATTTATAACTTTATATCAAACTTTTCGTAATACAAATGTATTGACATTTGTCATGTAAGCAGTAAGATGCCTTTCAAACACAACAGGTAAAACAGGCAAAATGAGCAGAAAAGTTAAATCAGTACGAGTTCCCCTTGAGCTGGAAACTCTCAATCTTTCCAAGCTGATCCGGGAATTTGAGAACTATCTCAGAGATCTGGAGTCTGCCACTTTGCTTAAGCAGGACGGCAACCGCGAAGCAGCGGAAGCCCTGATCAAGACAAGGCAATTGGATCTGGGAAAGAAAATTGCCAAAATGATATGGGAAGCCAGAGTCGAATATGGTAAAATCAAATAGATTTTATTATTTGTATACAAAAAGAAATACAAAAGTATTACAAAACGACATCAGGACAACAACATAGATCAGGGTCGCCATTATGAAACCCAAAAAAATCAGCGAAAGCAGAACACTAATGACCTACCGGGTCTTACCGCAGGACACCAACCCTGCCGGAAACCTGCACGGTGGGGTTCTGCTGAAACAACTTGATCTGGTCGCAGCCACCTGCGCCATGCGCCATGCGCGCAAGCCTGTAGTAACAGCTTCCATCGACCGCATGAATTTCCTGCGGCCCGCTTATGTGGGGGAACTCATCAACCTGCACGCCAACGTAAATATGGTCGGCAGGACTTCCATGGAAATCGGAGTCCGGGTTGAAGCTGAAAATCTTTTAACAGGCGAGATAAGGCATACCAACTCTGCCTATCTTACCTTTGTGGCCATGGGTGAAAACGGGAAACCCTCACCGATCCCCCCGCTAATTCTTGAGACAGGGGTCGATCACAGGCGAAACAGAGAAGCCAAGGAAAGGCGTGCTGTTCGCAAAGAGGAAAGGATTCGGGAAACCGCATCTGCATCCCAAAACGGAGGCAGGGAGTAAATCTCATCATACACAGCTCGAATAGAACGGATTACGTCCTTAGTCAGCCGAGTCCGAACTGATTGCATCTACCAGCAAGATTGCAAGCTACTCCGAGTCTGGTTTCTGGCCGGGAGCTCCACCCTCCCGGCTAAACATTTCGGCATCCTGCTCCTAGGGTGTCCGGTCCGGATTAACCCGGTCCGGGCCGGACACCTCGCCCTTTTTCAACACCATCAAGGCCGGAAAGCCCCGACATGTGAATATTTCGCGTGCCGGGGCTTTCCATGTTTATACGCAGCAGCCCGCTGCTATGCATACGGGTTGGACCAGGAACTTGTTGACGAATATTATTAGCTTTGCCACGAATATGATTTCAACGCCGAACAGCCAGCCTGTCCGGCAAATAAACAACCAGCTTACAACAAAAGCCAGGACTGCGTTTTCAAATTATCATCCAATCTGTTGATCCATCGGTCAACGATTCCGCGTACTGTAAATTCAAACACAAACAAAAACAGGACAAACATGAAATCACTTTTCGACAAAATAAACATCGGCACTATTAAAATGAAAAACCGCCTTGTGCGCTCAGCAACATGGGAAAACATGGCTGATGAAGAAGGTTACGTAACTGGTAGACTTATTGAAACACTCGAAGAACTGGCTCGCGGTGGAGTTGGTCTGATCGTTGCCGGATATGGCTATGTAATAGAAGAAGAAAAGCCCAACGCAGGCATGCCTGCCATCTGGAATGACCGCTATATCCCCGGCCTCAAAAAACTTACCGACCGCATTCACGCCCTCGGCACCCCGATCATCTTTCAGGGCTGCTATGGTGGGTCACAAACCGCTTACAATGTCGGCGAGCGGACAATCTGGGGACCTTCAGCAGTTGAGCACCCAATCTACAAAGTCACGCCGCAGGAAATGACCACGAGAGACATCCTAACCATCGTCAAAGCATACGGGCAAGCCGCACGGCGCGCTGAAGAAGCGGGTTTTGACGGGTTCCAGATGCATGCGGCGCACGGTTATCTGATCAGCCAGTTCCTGACCCCTTATTTCAACCGCCGCACGGACGAATACGGCGGGTCGATTGAAAACAGGTCCCGCATTGTAATTGAAATTCTGGATGAAATTCGTAAGCAGGTTTCAGCCGATTATCCGGTGCTGATTAAAATCCACTGTTCAGACTATATGGATCAAGACGGTTTTACTGTTGCGGAAAGCGCTCAGGTTGCCAAAATGCTCGAAAAACACGGAATTACTGCAATTGAATTTTCCGGTGGCGATTTTACCAAGGGCTGGAACGACAGTGCCATTAAGCCAAAGATCATCAAGGAAGAAAAACAGTCCTATTTCAGTGAATACGCATCATGGATTGCTTCCCAGATTAATGTCCCGGTCATTTCGACCGGTGGCAACCGTTCTGTCGAGCTTATGGAGGAAAAACTAAATACTTTATCCATTACCGCGTTCGGTCTTTCCCGGGTACTTCACAGTGAACCAGACTTCCCTGCACGCTGGCAGGCTGGAGATCACGCCCGTCCAAAATGCGTGGCCTGCAACCAATGCTGGCACGAAGACGGTAATATCTGCGTATTAAAAAGATAGCAGCCTCCGGCGGCTGGGGAAGGGGAACAGTTCTGGCCGCCGGAGACATAAACCTATCGACAAGCAGCGAGGGGTAATTTTCTCCCAATTCCAATACCTGACTCGCTTATCGTTGCTTCGTAAGCCCAGCATTCAACACCGACTTCCAAAGCCTTATAAAATAGCTCTGCGTATTCAGGATCAACAACATCGGCGGGACCGAAACAATTTCCATCACTGCGCTGCACAAAGAAAAATAGAGCTACCCTATCGCCTTTGGCAGCGAGATCCATGAGTTCCATAAGATGCTTGCGCCCGCGTTCGGTCTGGGCATCAGGGAAGCAGGCAACGTCATCTTCTACGAGAGTCACGTTTTTACACTCAACCCACAAATTCGGCAGCTTAGCGGATTCATCGATAAATAAACCGTCAAGACGGCTGTTACCGACTTTGGCTTCACGCTTAATGGTTGTGTACCCCACGGCTTCAGGAAGCTGTCCGGCCTCAAAGGCCAGCTGGAGCATCTTGTTAGGCACAGAGGTGTTAACCCCGATCATTTCATTAAAAGAAACAACTGCTTCAAGGGTCCACTTTAATTTACGCTTGGAATTCTGAGCCGGGGAAATGAATATTTCCTGCCCTTCGCGCAGGAGACCGAGCATGGAACCAGTGTTATTTGTGTGAACACCGACAACATCACCATCGAGCATGGCTTCGACAGTAAAGCGCTTATAGCGCCGGATAAAAACGGCCCTGCGGCAACCTTGTGGATAAAAAATTAACGGTTCTGACATTTTACATCCCTTATGTATGAACAAAGATATCTACACCGATTAAGTCGGTCTTTCACCCTGAAAACAACAAAGCTAAGTATCAAAGTAAGTTGCTTCCAGTTAAGGGCAGGGTTTCACTTCCCCAACCATCGAGTAAGCCCATTAATATGAAACTGAAAACCGCAGTTTGACAATGATTTTCATACCATCTGATACCCGGACTAAGGCCGAAAACCCCTTGACGAATCACTGGGTATCTGGAATATCGTCCTGTTAGTCACAGTGTGACAATATGCATATTTTCGGGCTTTTTTGAAAGCCGCTCTCAATTTCGAGACCTTACCTTAAGGGGATGCAGCGTCTTGGAATTTATTATGGTTTTATAAAGACAGGTGAAAAATGAGCCTTGTACAAAAATTGTCGGAAAGAAAAGAAGACCTGACACAAAAATGGTATGATCTGGTTCTTTCTTCCTACCCTAAAGAAACACAGGAAGTATGGAAATCTAACAAAGACCAGTTCACAAACCCTGTCGGAGTCACCATCAAAAAGGTCACGAGCGAGCTTTTTGACCTGATCCTTGAATGGAAAAGTGCCGACGATCTTGCAAAGTCCCTTGACGAACTGATTAAAATCAGAACCGTTCAGGACTTCGCACCATCCAAAGCTTTAAGCTTTGTCTTCCTTTTCAAGAAACTCATGAGAGACGAGTTCATGGATGAATTGAAAAACGAAGGCAAACTTGATGAGTTGCTCGCGTTTGAGGCCCGGATAGACAATCTGGGGCTTATCGCGTTCGACATCTATACCAAGAATAGGGATTTGATTGCGCAAATGAGGATTGATGAGATCAAAAGATCGCATCACATGCTCCTTAGGCGGGTCAACAAAATCGAGGACGTTTCGGCCAAAGGGGCCGGACAGGTGTAGTGGCCGGCTTCCCAAGGAAGCCAAACGTATAAGCGAGGTGAAGGTAGATGAACGCTTTGTACTCACTCGTTTTAGTTTTTGCCCTGGTGCTCATCGCACTCTTCGGAGTGGGTTCTGCACACATGGCAGGACTGTTCGGCACTCTGCTACCGTATGTAGCAGTTGCCGTATTTCTGGTAGGCTTTGCCAACCGGATTATCGGCTGGGCTAAGAGCCCGGTTCCTTTCCGTATCCCGACCACGGGCGGACAGCAGAAGTCTCTGGATTTTATCCAGCATGACCGCTTTGACAACCCCGTGACTCCGGGTCAAACTTTTATCCGTATGATCCTTGAGATCTGTTGCTTTCGTTCCCTTTTCAGGAACACTAAAGTAGAACTCAGGGATGGAAGAGTAACTTACGCCTCATCAAAATTTTTGTGGCTGTTCTCCCTGCTCTTCCACTACTCATTCCTGCTCATCGTGATCAGGCACATGAGACTCTTCTTCGAACCGGTTCCCGAATGTATTGCTTTCGTCGAAATGATCGACGGTATCATGCAGATCGGTGTTCCCAGACTGTACATGTCAGACCTCCTGATTCTTGCCGGCCTCGGCTTTCTGCTCGGCCGCAGACTTAAGGATCCCAAACTGCGTTACATCTCTCTGGTAACCGACTACTTCCCGCTGCTTCTTATCATCGGCATCGCCCTTTCCGGCATCTACATGCGCTACTTTGAGCACGTAGACATCCTGGCCATCAAGAAGCTGACTATGGGTCTTGTAACCTTCAGCCCTGTTATTCCCGAAGGTGTGAGCGTGGTGTTCTTCATCCACCTCTTCCTCGTGTGTGTGCTGCTGGTATACTTCCCCTTCAGTAAGCTGATGCACGCGGGCGGCGTATTCCTGTCTCCCACAAGGAACATGCCCAACGATACCCGTATCAACCATCACGAGAACCCCTGGAACGATCCTAACATCAAGCCCCACAGCTATGAGGCTTATGAAGACGAATTCAGGGAAGCAATGATTGAAGCGGGTCTCCCGGTGGAAAAAAAGGCATAGAGGTCTTTTAAGACCTATGCCGGACAGACCTTAAATATCTTTTGATGAGGAGTTGACATGGCTGACCTCCCAAAAGCTGATGAGCTTTTTAAAAGCATTAATTATACACCGCCGTCCACTGGGTGGATGGACACCCCGGTAGATACCTCTCCGGGCAACTGGTGTTACCCCGCGAAAGCGGAAAAACTCGAGTATCTGGGTATGCCCAACCCGCGTGAGTGGAATCCCGCTGACGTTGATTGGAAGCTTCCTGAAAACTGGCAGGAAATTGTCAAAGAAGGTTTCAGGGAAAGACTCGATAAATATCGTTCACTGAAAGTATTCATGGACATCTGTGTTCGCTGTGGTGCTTGTGCAGACAAGTGTCACTTTTTCATCGGTTCCGGTGATCCCAAGAACATGCCCGTCCTGCGTGCGGAGCTTATGCGTTCCATCTATCGCGGCGAATTCACACTGGCCGGTAAAATCCTGTCCACCCTCACCGGGTCCAGGGTTATGACCGAAGATGTTCTCAAAGAATGGTTCATTTACTTCTACCAGTGCACAGAGTGCCGCCGTTGTTCCCTGTACTGCCCCTACGGCATCGATACAGCGGAAGTAACCATGATGGCGCGTGAACTGCTGCACCTTTGCGGTGTGAACATCAACTGGATTCTCGAGCCGGTTTCCAACTGTAACCGTACCGGTAACCACCTCGGTATCCAGCCTCACGCATTTAAAGACATCGTAGACTTCATGGTCGATGATATCGAAGAAATCACCGGTAAGCGCCTGAACGTTCCCATGAACGAAAAAGGCCATGAAGTTATCTTCATTACCCCTTCCGGTGACGTATTCGCTGATCCCGGCATCTACACCTTCATGGGTTATCTGATGCTGTTCGATCACATCGGGCTCGACTACACCCTGTCCACCTACGCATCTGAAGGCGGTAACTTCGGTCTCTTCACCTCTGCTGATATGATGAAGAAACTGAACGCCAAGATGTACGCCGAAGCCGACCGCCTCGGTGCAAAGTGGATCCTCGGCGGTGAGTGCGGGCACATGTGGCGTGTTATCAACCAGTACATGGACACCATGAACGGTCCCGCGAACAATCTTGAAGTTCCCGTGAACCCGATCACCGGTACCGTGTTCGAAAATGCACGTCAGACCAAAATGGTCCACATAACTGAGTTTACTGCTGACCTGATGAAGCACAACAAACTGAAGCTTGATCCCAGCAGAAACGATCATATCCGCGCCACCTTCCACGATTCCTGTAACCCCGCACGCGCCATGGGCCTCATGGACGAGCCTCGTTACGTTATCAAAAATGTTGTTAAGAACTTCTTTGAAATGCCAGAACAGACCATCCGCGAGCAAACTTTCTGCTGCGCCGGCGGTTCCGGCCTTAACACTGATGAAATCATGGAAATCCGTATGCGCGGCGGTCTGCCTCGCGGTAACGCACTGAAAGCAGTTCAGGAACAGCACGATGTAAACATGCTCTCCTGCATCTGCGCTATTGACCGTGCGACCCTTCCCCCTCTGGCCAACTACTGGGCACCCGGCGTAGATGTCTGCGGTGTACACGAACTTGTTGGTAACGCTCTCATCCTTGATGGCGAAAAAGAAAGGGAAACAGACCTTCGTTTCAATCCTCTGCCCGGGAAGGAGGGTTAAATCATGCACTACGGTGGAAAAATTATAACCGGACTGGTTATCTTCCTCGGCCTGGTGTCCATGCCTTTCTGGTTCAACATCGGCGGAAGCTATGAAGAACCCAAGGTAGAACTGCCCAAGAACGCTAAAGTTTGTGTTGCTCCCACTCAGAACATGCGTGAGAACCACATGAAGCTTCTTGACCAGTGGAGAGATATGGCTCTTCGCGAAGGCAAAAGGACTTACATCAGTGCTAAAGGCGATAAATACACCATCAGCCTTCAGAACACCTGTATGCAGTGCCACACCAGCAAGGAACAGTTCTGCGACAAGTGCCACGTTGATGCGAGTGTAACTCCCTACTGCTGGGATTGCCACGTACCTCCCAAGGAGGCTAAATAATGAAACAGAGTAGAAGAAACTTCCTTAAGTTCGCAGGCCTCTCCGCTGCCGGTCTTTGCATCGCTCCCACCGCTGCCATGGCATCAGGTGGACCCGGCGGCGCAGCCCACGCTGAAGTCAACTCCAAATCCCTGCACGCCAAACGCTGGGCAATGGTAATTGATACCCGCAAACTTAATACTGAAGAAGCAATTGAAGCTCTGGCTGAAACCTGCCACCACATCCACAACGTGCCCACCATCGATTCCGATCAGGACATCAAGTGGCTGTGGTCCGGTTCTTACGGTGAAGTATTTCCCGAACAGGAAAACAACTTCCCCTCCGAAGCGCAGGAAACACA
The DNA here is from genome assembly GCA_002340305.1 of Desulfovibrio sp. UBA2564. Classification (GTDB taxonomy): domain Bacteria; phylum Desulfobacterota; class Desulfovibrionia; order Desulfovibrionales; family Desulfovibrionaceae; genus Maridesulfovibrio. Next base: position 1,006 of record DDLU01000258.1, on the reverse strand, counting down.
CAGGTTTCCCCTGCTCTGCAACCACTGCGAGCATCCTTCCTGTGTACGCGTATGCCCCACTAAGGCTACCTTTAAACGCCCTGACAACATCGTAGCGATGGACTACCACCGCTGCATCGGTTGCCGTTACTGCATGGCAGCTTGTCCTTTCGGCGCTCGTAGCTTCAACTTCATGGATCCCAGACTCCATCTGGATATGGACAATATCAACATGAAGTTCCCCACCCGTATGCGCGGCGTTGTTGAAAAATGCAACTTCTGTGTTGAGCGTCTCGCTGTAGGTGAACTTCCCGCATGTGCGGAAAAATCCGAAGGCGCGATCATCTTCGGCGATCTGCAGGATCCCGACTCCAATGTGAGAAAGGCCCTGCGTGAGAACTTCACACTCCGTAGAAAACCTGCCGCAGGCACTGAGCCCGGCGTTTACTACATCATCTAGGGGGGAAGCCTGATATGCTCGAAAAAGCTTTTAAAGGCGGACCGAAATACTGGGCTTGGATTGGTTTCCTGCTGCTCATTATCGGTGCCGGTTTCTGCACATATCTGACTCAGCTTCAGGAAGGGATGACTATCACCGGTCTTAACCGTGATGTTTCCTGGGGTTTTTATATTGCACAGTTCACCTATCTTGTCGGTCTCGCTGCATCCGGTGTTATGATCGTACTGCCTTACTACTTCCATCATTACAAGAAGTTCAAAGGCATGGTAATCATGGGTGAATTCATGGCTATCGCAGCTGTTGTCATGTGTCTCGGTTTCATTATCGTCGACATCGGACAACCCCAGCGTATGCTGAACATCATCTTCCATCCGACTCCGAACTCTATCCTTTTCTGGGATATGATCGTTCTGAACGGATACCTGATCCTGAACGTTGTTATCGGTTGGACATGCCTTGAGTGTGACCGCCAGCGTGTTTCCCATCCTAAATGGGTTAAGCCTCTGGTATACACCTCAATCGTGTGGGCATTTTCCATTCACACCGTGACCGCGTTCCTGTATGCCG
>DDLU01000162.1 GCA_002340305.1 Desulfovibrio sp. UBA2564 | reverse complement strand
CCGGGCACGATCATGCCGGGGGTGTTGGGACCGACAATGCGCGATTTACCGCCCTTGACCTGCTCCAGCACGTTGAGCATGGCAGACTGGACAATACCTTCTGTGATGCAGATGACCCATGGAACTTCGCAGGATGCCGCTTCAAGAATGGCATCTGTTGCCAGCTTGGGCGGAACAAAAATGATGCTTGCGCCGATTTCATGGTGCCTCTGGGCTTCTTTAATGGAGTTGTAGACCGGAACGCCCAGAACTTCATGTCCGCCCTTGAAAGGAGTTACCCCGGCAACGATGTTGGAGCCGTATTCAAGCATAAGCTTGGTATGCAGGCGGCCTTCAGCACCTGTGATACCCTGCACGAGAATAGGTGTGTCTTTGTCGATACCGAAAGTGTGCGGGGACTTGTAGCCGATGTCTTTGGGGCGGGAGTCCGGCATGGCAGCGATTGGTTCCGGGAACTCAATTTTAGTAGTGTCAGCAGGCTTGAGCTTGGTCAGCAGGTCGAGGGCTTCCTGCATATTTCTGGCACGATGCAGCTTGTCGCCTTTGACCTGCTTGAGCACTTCAAGGCCTTCTTCCGCGCTGTTACCGGACATACGTACTACGATGGGCTTTTCCGGTTCCTTGCCGCCCAGAGCCGCTACGAGTGCTTTGGCTACCAGTTCGCAGGAAAGGATGCCGCCGAAAAGGTTGATCAGGATAGCTTTGACCTGCTTGTCGTCGAATAGTAGGCGCAGGGCGGTTTCAATGCGTTTTTGGTCCGCAGCGCCGCCTAGATCGAGGAAGTTTGCTGCCGGAAGGTCTGAGAAGTTAAGCGCGTCCATGGAGGCCATTGCCAGACCTGCACCGTTAGCGATCAAGCCTACCCAGCCTTTGAGGGACACAAAACTCATTCCTGCATCACGGGCTATGTTTTCCACCGGAGTAGAGTGCTCAGGCTGATAGTACTTTTCGAAAGCGGGGTTAAGATCGACGATGTTGTCATCCATCTCGATTTTACCGTCCAGAGCGAGCAGCTTGCCGTATCCGGTCAGGGCCAGCGGGTTGATTTCTGCCAGCAGCAGACCGTAATCAATCATTGTATTGTAAAGATTGGTAACGATTTTGCTGAAATCACCGAAAAGTTCTTTAGCAATGCCGATATGGAAGAAAGCTGCACGAATCTGGTTGGGCTGTAATCCACCGGGAAGGCTTATTTCCTGAATGAGCAGGTTTTCAGGGCCCATATTTTCGATTTCAACACCACCTTCACGTCCAACAGTCATGATGACTTTGCGACGCTGGCGCGAAAGAGTCAGGGAAAGATAGAATTCCTTACGGATATCCACCGCAGGCTCGGCGCGCAGAAAGGGGACCTTATTACCCTTGATTTCCATTCCTAGAATCCAGCGGGCGGTTTTCTCGTATTCGCCCCTGGAGTCAACTTTTTGGATACCACCGGCTTTACCTCGCCCTCCAACAGGCACCTGAGCTTTCAGAATCCACGGCAGGGGAAAATACGGTTCCAGATCGGGCAAATCTTTTTCAGTGATTTTTACCCCGGTGGGAACGGGAAGTCCGGCAGCCTCTTTGAGCAGTACTTTACTTAAATGTTCGTTGAGCAGCATACTCCCTCCGGTATGTCTTGCAGATGATGCGCTTTGCGCTTTATCGATTTTATTTCGTCTCCGACGGCTAAAGGAAAGAATTTTTTGAAATCCTTAGCTGGGCAAGCGAAGTACAGTTAAATTGAGCAGATAATATAAGCTGTACTTAATCGGGTAATCATTTTGAACTTTTAATGATACTCGTACCAATGGCATATAATTCAATTATATGGCACTCTCAAGGTTAATTAATGATTTTATCTGCGGTTTGAATGCTCGTTTTGTCCGGGAAACCTGTAAAACAAACGGATTGTGCGGAAATAAAAAATTTCCGTATAAAGTTTTAAACTGCATTCTTTAAAGGAATATTATGTCTGATTTTAAAGATTTAACCAACGCATTGAAGGATGAAGTCCTTAGTGACATGGCTGATTCCTTTTTTGGCGCACGGGTTGATGTGGATGATGCCCTTGAGCTGTTTCATGTTTTTTCGGAGAAGCTGCATGTAAAACTCTACCGGGTTTTTCGTGATTGTGCTTTGTTGGAAAAGATATGCCTTGGGGCTGATGGGTTTGATGATTTCTGGGTTTCTACCGGGATGAGCAGGAATCGTTTTAACTATCCGGCGGGAGTTGAATGCACCCGTATTATTGATAGACCTCCTTTCGCTTTTACGAGTAGAGGAGAGTACATCAAGTGGTTCGGTATCGCTTACGATATGCTTGCTGCAAGCATTGATGAGTATATGAATGGATCGATTAAAAAAGATGGTAACGGCCGTAAAATGCGCACTGTGAACCGTCAGGATTTTTTCAGCATGGCCGAGGAGATCAACGTAAAGATTGAAAAGGTAAACAGGAATGTAACTGCATCTGATGTGTTGCAGTTTACCAAATCCCTTGATCCTGCCGCTGTGCAGAAAGAAAGTATTGCCGGATGTGTAGGCCCTAAATGTAAGGTCATTGATGAGGAGATGGCTTTTCATCTGATAACGATCAAAGATATTGATTTTCCGGGATTTCCTGATCTTCCTGAGCGCAGGAAAATGGATTCGTATATCTCGGGTTATTGCTCTCAGGTCTGGGCCCGTGATAAGCAGCGGGTCAAAGCTTTACTCGTTGATTTGAAAAAGAATGTGAATGAGGAGTTGTTATGAGAAAAGCGTTTGGTTTCATACTGGTATTGATGTTCGTATTATGTATGTCTGTGGCTGTTTTCGCTGAAGAAAAGAAATCTGTGCCAGACTCCAAAAACAAGCCCGCATCGGAAGAAAGAGTAGAGCAGGTAGCTGAAGTTACCGGAATTCCTGTTGTGGTAGTCCACAACGGCGATGATGTGCTTGGTGGGACTTTGGCGTTAAAATTAAAGGAACACTTTGGGAAATCTGTCTTATTTAAATTGGCGGGAGAGGACACCAAGTCCATACGCGTTAACATTGAATCCCGCAGTGAATTCAACGAACGCCCTGAGATTGGTTCTGCCTACTCCGTTGTTTGGACTTTTGCGGAGAGTGAAGGTGTGGTCCCTTTTTATCTTAAGCAGGAATTGGGACTTGTGAATTCCCGAAATGTGGAAAACGGCGCTGCCGCATTGATGAACAAAACCGATAAGGTTGCTGTGGAATATAAGTACCTTTTCGAATAATTAATGTTCATTCGTGCTATTGAAGGATTTGATTCTCATGGCTCTCATGTTGCGCAATTTCTCGCCTGACTCTTTACCTAAATTCCGTTCGTGGGCCGGCAGGGATACTTTGAGTATTTCTGCCAGATCTGCGCGTGCTGACTCAAGGACATTCTTTCCCCGGTCGGCATGGCAAAGGCCAATCATATTATCCAGTAATCCCGTCACGTATAGCTTCATTAACAGGTCTACTTTAGTTCCGGGCCTGAGTTCCTTATAGTTCCCGGCTTTCATGTGAAGCAGCGCGGTGGTTTCACCTGCGCGGATAAATTTTACCGGGAGCATTAGTCTGCTGCCGAGTTTTTTTGCCGGGACAGTGCCTGATTTATCATGTCCGTAGTGGGAGGGCAGTATGTCTTTCGGAGTTTGAACCTTACCCAGATCATGGCACATTGCCATCCAGCAGGTCAGGGCGTTACCCGCAACTTTATCCATGATTTCCGCGGTGTGTCCGGCAACGGATTTATCGTGATATTGCGGCGGTCCGGCAGGGATTTCGGCAGCACCGGAAAATTCAGTAAACCACGGCTCAAGGCAATTTCCTTCAATCAGCAGGCGGAGAAAATTCCCCGGCTTGGGACCATTCAAGGCCTTGCGCAGTTCAACGCCGATACGGTCCGGTGCGATGTCAGCCAGCCATCCGCTTGCTGCACAGCGTTTCATCTCTACAATCAGTTCCGTGTGGGCGGTGAATTCAGGAAAGCGGGCTACAAAAGCAGCAGCCCGAAACACTCGCAACGGATCTTTTTTGAAAGTATCGGGGAATGATGGGCGCAGGACTCGGTTTTGGATGTCTTCCAAAGCTCGCGGATGGGCGTACAGTTCTCCATCTTCACCCAAAGCGAGGCAGTTGGCTGTGAAATCCCGTGCTTTGAGATCAAGATCAATTGTTTTTTCGGTGTTGTTTCCACTGACACGCGGGAAAGAAAACTCAAGTCCCTTCAGATAGAAAATTTCATATGATTTACCCACCGGGCGGGCTTCCGGGAATGCGGCGCGGAATTCTTCCACTGATCCGGCTGCAATGAGATAATCAAGGTCCTTGGGCTTATTGCCAAGCAGCAAATCACGAATTGCTCCTCCGGCAATGAGGATTTTTAGTTTATTTTTTTCTGACACTTATAAACGCCTTTGTGAATTTTTCCTTGGACTTATTAATAATACTTGAGTCTTTGATAAATTCAGGTTTGATGGTATCCTATGATTAATGAAAAATAAAATACTGATATTCACCATCGTTGTTATTGCGGCAGTGCTTTTTTTTGTTTTTGATCTGGACAAGTTTCTTACACTTGAATACCTGAAATCTTCACGAGCGGAATTTCAGGTATTTTATGATCAAAACCCGTTTCTTACGATCTTTTCTTTCTTTTTTGTCTATATCTTGATCGTGGGCTTAAACCTGCCCGGAGCCGCCGCTTTAGGTCTTGCCGGGGGAGCCATGTTCGGCTTTACCGTTGGAGTGCTGACAATCTCTTTTGCCAGTTCAATCGGTGCGACTCTGGCCTGTTTCTTTTCGCGCTATCTCTTCCGGGATTATGTGCAGCGTAAGTTCGGAGACCGTCTGGAGAAAGTGAATCGGGGGATTGAAAAAGAGGGGGCTTTTTATCTCTTCACCATGCGGCTCATTCCAGCTATTCCATTCGTGGTAATTAACTTGGTTATGGGGCTTACTCCGATCAGGTTGAGGACTTTCTATTGGGTTTCGCAGATAGGCATGCTGCCCGGAACCATGGTTTATGTTAATGCTGGTAAGGAACTTGGTCAGATTGATTCTTTGTCCGGTATTGTGCAGCCGGGTGTTCTGATTTCTTTTGCTTTGCTGGGAATCTTCCCACTGGTAGTTAAGAAAGTTATGGGGCTTGTTAAGCACCGCCGTAATATGTAATCTTAAGTATAAATTCATTTTAATTAAGAACGGTTAAAGATGATTGTCAGGACAGCACCAAGTATTCGCACTTATCACAAAGGTAAGGTTATTTTTCACGAAGGGCAGGAAAGTAAAATTGCCTACATGATCAAGTCCGGGACGGTTGATATTTTTAGGATTATTGACAGGAAAAAGACCGTCATGGGCACCCTGCGCCGGGGTGATATCTTTGGTGAAATGTCCTTGCTGGCAAACCAGAAACGTACTTCCAGTGCTGAGGCCTCCAGTTTTTGCGAGCTTGTTGTCCTTACTGAGGAGATGATGAACAAGCTCTTTAAGGCTTCTCCTGAAACAGTTCGTAAAATGTTGCAGCTGCTGGCTAAGCGTGTTGCTGCAACCGATATGAAAGCCGCAGGATCGGAGCAGAATGATTCCTTTCTTGCTCTGGCTACTATCCTTGATCTCGCCTACCGTGAATTTATGTATATCCCCCGCAACAAGCAGCGCGAAATTAAGAATTACAAAATGGGTCTCTCAGTGGTGTCATATACTGATACCGTTAAAAGTCTGGCTGCATTTTCAAATCTTGAGATTGAATCGTTCCTTGAGACTGTTTTCAAACTGCGGTTGATCGATATGAAGACCGTAAAGAAAGGTGATAAGAGTGCTTTTGTAGAACGCTACATAAATATTGATAATTTCGAACAGTTTCTGCCTAATTTGCGCAATCTCTATAAGCAGATGCGTGAGCTTGGTTCTAATGTTGACCAGCGCATGACTTTTATGAGTTTCACCGATCTTGCCCGGCGTACAGGAAGCACTCCGGATTTGATTTATAAGAAAGTCATTAAGGAAGAAATGCCGGATAATCTACTCTTCTTCAATCGTGAAAAAGCGATTGAGTGGGGTAAGGGCAAAAAACCGAATTTTTTTAAAAAATTCCGCAGGCCACGTAAGGCTTTGGAAGATCTTGAATCTGTGGATGATTTTATTTTTATCGATAACCCTACCTTTAAGAAGGCTCTTGAGGGATTCAATTATTACCCGATTTCGGTTCTTTATTCTGCCATGGATCAACAGGGCAGGGATAAACTTAAGAAGAATATCAGTAAAAAAGTTGCGCAGATTCTTCTGCGTGAGCCACCTGTTGACCGCGATGTAAATGATAGTGAAGTTCTTGAATATTGTGATGAATTATTTGATAAAGTCCGCAAGCTGAAGGGGGTCAAATAGTATGGCACCTAATAAGCCGCAGAACAGGACTTTTCGCAAGGGTGAAGTCATTTTCCGGGAAGGAGACAAGGGCAATGTTGCTTACATGATCCAGTCCGGATCAGTTAATATTGTTAAAAAGATTAAGGGGAAGCGTCAGGTTTTAGCTACTTTGGGACCGGGTGAACTTTTTGGCGAAATGGCAATTATTTCGAAATGCGAAAGGGTCGCCGGGGCCGAGGCCTGCACTGAATGCGTTCTGCTCGAATTGACAGCCCGTTTAATTCTCTTGCTGCTTAAGAGAAGTCACCCCACAGTATTTCATCTGACCAGAGTTCTGGCTTCGCGTCTTGCCTGTGCGGACCGTGCTATTTCGGAAAGTCGCAGTGATGATTCGTGGCTGACTTTCTGCCGCCTGCTGCATATGAAGCACCGTATTTTTCAGACTGCCCCCAAGAGTGAGGATGCGCCCATCGGAATAACGCTTGAGGACTTTTCGCAGGAATATTCCGAGATTACTAATGGATCGCAACATGAGATAGACCGTCACCTCAAGTCCGCAATAGGCTTTAACATGGTTTCGGTTGATAAGGTTGGATCGCAAACCTATTTGAGTATCATTAATCCTGATGATTTTTTAGAAATTGCGCAGAATATTTCAGAGGACATCAACAAATTCAGTGGTAAAGTCTTTCTTTCCGATTTTATTGATATCTATGACTTTTCATCCATTGTCGATTCTGACCCGGAGGTAATCTACAAAAAAATCGGGGTAGGGGATTTTCCAGAAGATATATGCTTGCTGCATAAGGAGGCGACATCGAAATGGGTGGAGAAGAAGGGCGCACAATATTTCAAAGAAGTTAAGCGGCAGCGTAAATCCATTGATGAGCTTGAAGGTGTTGAAGATATTGTCTTTGTGGACCTTGGAACTTTGAAGCAGGTATTCCGGCAGCTTGGCTATTACAAGCTTGGTATTCTGCTGGCTGTTGCCGGAGATGAGGCGAAGAAGCGCATTCTGGCCGTTATTTCAACTAAAATAGCCGCAGCAATCACTCGTGATTCCTGTTCATCAGATGCAATTGATCAAAGCGAAGCAGACGAAGTAGAAGAAGAACTTATTGATATGATTAGAAAAATAAAACTTTCAAAACAGGAATAGTTAAAATTGAGTGTAAAATTTTTCTTTAAATTAGAAAAAAAGGTTTTGTTGCAGATAATGCTTTGTACGAAGTAAATAAAATTAGCATTGCAGATTATGACTGCTTTGGGTAAAAATATAATTAAGATAAAGTATTAATAAAAAATCGGTTAACCTCGTCAATAATCCTTTGAACATGGGATAGTATTGTATGATTACTCGAATTACTATTATCAACGGTAAGGAAACCAGCCCTCTCCCCAAGACTACTCCGGAAAATATTTTTCAGTCCCATCCTCTCTGGGCACGGGATATTGAAAATTTTGGCCCGTGGAATAGCGAAGATGCCGAATATAAAACTTATTCAACATGGATTTCCGGTTCCCGGACCGGTGTTCCTGTTGCGGTTTGCGGTTCCTGTGTGTCCAGCCTTGATGTTGCATGGTGCTTGAACGCTCTTGAAGACCTTCCAGAGTGGGGAAGTGTGATTGCGGTTGAGCAGAATACCGGACGCGGACAGGTGCGCCGTGAATGGATTTCCCCTCCGGGTAATGTCTACGGTACCATCAAGTGGCCTGCACTCCCGGAAGCCAAGCCCGGTAAAGCCCGTCCGGTTTGGAACCGTATCCTTCCGCTCATCGTAGGTTATCTGACCTGTAATGCCCTGCGTGATCTTGGTGTTAAGGCCCAGCTCAAGTGGCCAAATGATATTTTGATCGATGGTAAGAAGGCCGGCGGTATCCTAATTGAGGAACGTAACAACGTGACTATGGTCGGTATCGGCCTGAATCTTTCTTACGCACCTGAGCGGAGCATGCTTAGGGCTGATCATGCTGTTCCTGCCGGAAAACTGAATACCGATACCATGCAGATGGGCCCTTTGGAAACGTGGGTAGAATTAATTAAGTATTTCAGAGGTAATTTCGACTCGATTATCTCAATGAATAATACCGATGACTTTCTTTATGAACTTCAAGGCCGCCTCGTCTGGTTCGGTGAAGAAGTTAAGATTGTTGACGGTCCTGAAGGTGTTGATCGCGGTGTGATCTGCGGATTGCGGTCCGATGGAGGACTTGTTGTTGACAGTAACGGTGAGCAGCATGAAATTTATTCCGGTTCCGTGATGCCGCTATAATTGCCTTAGATACTGTTTTTGCTTGACATACGGGGCTTGCTGGGGAATTGAATTCCTGTTGCCGGATGAACTGAAGGGAAGCTTTTCATCCGTTTATGGCAACTCCCGGAATGCCACGGTGTTCTTCCGTGTGCGCCCGAATCAGTATCATTTATTGTAAGTGTCCCTGTATTTCAGCAAAGCAGGGTGCTATGTCTGTTTATATTCTGTTAATTTCTTTTCGATTACTGATTATCTTATTTACCCGGATTTTATATAAAAAATCCAAGAGCGCATCTTTCAATGATGTGTAAGGAGGAAGTGATGGCTGGTAAGACGGAAGAAGCAGTTTCCGCTAAAGGTGCGGGAACAGCAGCTCCCAAGAAGTCCCAGGCTAAAAAGCAGCTTGAAAAGAAGCTTATTCTAACCGGTGCCGATATCGTTAAAATCGGTGAAGATGCAGAGCTTCTGGTCGGCGGAAAGAATTACAATACCGCTTTGATCAGTCAGGTCGAAGGCATCAGATCTCCCCAGTTCAGGGCTGTTTCATCCATTGCCTTTCATAAGCTGCTGGATGAGACAAAAGTTAATGCAAGTGTTGTCAGGGCTGTTGTTGACAGCGAGTATAACGCTGTGGACTGGAGCAGTGAAGAAGTTAACAGTGATAGTGAGTTTTTACAGAAGTTTGTGCGTTCCATCGCTCAGGTGATTAAAGAGGAAGCACGTAAACATACTGAAACACAAATTCAGTTGCGTACTTTCATCAACAACGTTGTTGAAGGTTTCGCAACTTCTCCTGAAGGCATTGATCAGCTCCGTAAAAGATCAGTACTCGTTCAGAGTGCGATTCTGTCCGTTGAGCTCCCCAAGGAAGTTGATCTTGCGGTCAGGGAGGCATACCTTTCCATCTGCAAGGATGCCGGGCTTGAAAATGAGCCTGTTGCAGTCCGTTCTTCCGCAGCCGGTGAAGACAGCCGTAAAAAGGCTTTTGCCGGACTTCAGGATACCTACCTTAATATAGTCGGCGAAGACCAGTGTGCCGAAGCATACCACTGGGACTGCGCGTCAGCATACAATCTGCGTAGCATGACCTATCGCCGTGAAGCCATTCTCGATGCTGTCACTCTGGCTGAAAATACCGGCGATGCCTCCATTGCCGAGAATGCGAAGCTGGAATGGGCAATTGAGAATACTTCCCTTTCCGTATGCATCATGCGCATGATCAACCCTGTTATTTCCGGTACTGCATTCAGTGCGGATACTGCGACCGGTTGCCGTGGAACAGATCGTAAGGATCTCGTTTCCATCGACGCAAGTTACGGTCTTGGTGAAGCGGTTGTCGGTGGCATGGTTACTCCGGATAAATTCTACGTATTCCAGCGTGATGACGGATCTGAAGTTGTTGTCCGTAATATGGGTAGCAAAGATAAAAAGATCGTTTACAGCGAGAAGGGCGGTACCAAGGTTGAGAAAGTTCAGCCCGGTGCAGTCTACCGTTGGGCGCTTTCCCTCGCACAGGCCGAGGAAGTAGCCAAGGGTGTGCGCGGTATCAGTGAGGCATACGGCGGTATGATCATGGATACCGAGTTCTGCCTTGATGCTGCTGACCGTCTCTGGTTTGTTCAGGCGCGTCCTGAAACCCGCTGGAACGAGGAATTTGAACAGCATCCCGACGCAATCTTCATGCGCAGGCTTGAGGTCGATCCCAAGGAGCTTGAAGAAGCTGAAGTAGTACTTGAAGGTAACGGCGCATCCCGTGGTGCCGGGCAGGGTACTGTAAAGTACCTTCGTTCCGCTCTTGAGCTGAACAAAATCCACAAGGGCGACATTCTCGCGGCAGAACGTACCGACCCCGACATGGTTCCGGGTATGCGTATCGCATCCGGTATTCTTGCTGACGTTGGTGGTGACACCAGTCACGCAGCGATTACCTCCCGTGAGCTTGGAATCCCGGCTATCATCGGTATTCAGAGACTCGAAGTACTGCGGTCCCTTGAAGGTCAGGAGATTACCGTTGACGGTTCCCGTGGTAAGGTCTATCGCGGCGCACTGCCTCTCATCGAGGTTGGCGGAACTATCAATACTTCCGAACTTCCGGCTACCAAGACCAAAGTCGGCCTGATCCTCGCAGATGTAGGGCAGTCCCTTTTCCTTTCCCGTCTGAGAGAAGTGCCTGATTTCGAAGTTGGCCTGCTGCGCGCTGAGTTTATGCTCGGTAACGTAGGGGTTCACCCTCTGGCTCTTGAAGCCTATGATAACGGCACCCTTGATAAGCTGGTTCAGGGTAAGCTTGATGAACTGGACGCAAGACTGACCACAGTCATGAAGACTCAGCTTGATTCCGGTCTTATCTCCCTGAATATCAACCTCAGGGAATACATCGGCGCACTGACCGGTCTTGCCGAAGAAATGGATTCCATGGCCAATGCCAACACCGCTCGCGGTACTGAAGAAGTTCTGGCCATGCACCGCAAGCTGCGTGAACTCGATAAGAAGCTTGATCACTACCTCGAGCACGCCACTGAAAGTCTCTACACTTTGAAGACTTCTGTGGATATTGAAGAGCATCTGCGCGGCGTTCTCGGCATTCATGCCGGTGAGAATGCAGATTCCAAGTTCATCTACAAGAGAACTGAATCTCTTGATGAAATGCCGGAGATGCTTGCCAAAGCTAAAGAGAACCCTGTTGTTCTCGAATACATTGAATCAATTAAAGCCCTGCGCGAAGAAGTGGCTCTCAAGATGGGCCTCAAGTCCGAAATGGATGAAGTCACCACTTTGCGTCAGCGCATCGCTGATATTATTAAATCCCGTGGTCTTAGGACCGGTAAGGAAAACTACATCCAGACCCTGTCTCAGGGCTTGGCTCTTTTCGCCATGGCCTTTTACGGCAAAGATATCGTTTACCGTACCACCGACTTCAAGACCAACGAATACCACAACCTGCTCGGCGGTCTGCTCTTCGAACATCACGAAGACAACCCCATGCTCGGTTACCGCGGTGTTTCCAGAAACATCCATGACTGGGAACTGGAAGCATTCAAGCTCGCACGCGGCGTATTCGGCGGCAAGAACCTGCACATCATGCTGCCTTTCGTCCGTACTATCGAAGAAGCCCGCAGCATGAAGCGTTACCTCTCACAGGTACATCACCTCGAATCCGGCAAGGATGGCCTCAAGGTTATTCTCATGGCTGAGATTCCGAGTAACGCAGTTCTCGCCAAGGAATTCATCAAGGAAGTCGATGGTTTCTCTATCGGATCTAACGATATGACTCAGCTGGTTCTCGGTACTGACCGCGATAATTCCAGCCTGCAGCACATCTACGATGAAGAAGATCCGGCAGTTGTCTGGGCAATCCTTTCCGCTATCTTTACCGGACAGAAGTTCAGCAAGAAGATCGGTTTCTGCGGACAGGGTGTTTCCAACAGCGTTATCCTGCGCGGCGTAGTCTGCATCGCAGGTATCGTATCAGCGTCCGTTGTGCCTGACACCTACCTCCAGACCAAACTTGATATGGCAGCTGTTGAAGCTGAAAACATCAAGGTTAGCGAGTTGGGAGCATGGATCAGAACCCGTCACTTCGAGCGTCTTGCGAAGCTCATGGAAGAAAACGGCTACAGCCACATCATCAAGAAGTATAAGACCCCCGAAGATCTTGAGGACTGGTACGAAGGTGAAATCAGAAGGCTCAACGAACAGCTCCGCGACAACATGGATTCTCCCAGAGAAGATTTCATCAGGCAGGAAATGGATACTTTCCGTGGTACCTTCCACAAGCCTGTCATCTACTCCGCATGGGACTGGAACCAGACCGTCGAAGACGCAATGCACCACGCAGGTTTCGCTACCTTCGAAGAGCAGGAAATAGCTCTGGAAGAGCAGCGTAAGAAGCAGTGGTAATAGTTTAGATACAGTTGAAATGAAAAAGACCGCTCCTTTTGGGGGCGGTCTTTTTTTGGGTTGTGCATATAAAAACGTATAGGTAAACCTTATGCTTCAATAGATGTATTCTATGGTCTTTGATAGGTTGGTGAAGATTGGGATAGGGGTAAGTTATACTGTAATTAAAAAGCCCTGCCTCACGACAGGGCTTCCCAATAAATCGTATTTCTAAATATTTCTCTACCGCTTCTGATTCTCTTCCACATCAATATAAAGATATCGCTTAATTTTCTTGGTAGGAGTCTTCTCAAAAGGCTCGGCTTGTTCAATTACTTTGGTAATTTTTGCGAAACTGGAAACCTTTCCGTTTACGGTCTTCTTGATGGAATCGAGATGCTTCTGCACGGCTTCGCGGGCCTTTGATTCAATCATTTTGCCTGTTCCGAGTTCTTCATCGAATTTGACATAGTCGAGATGAACACGGGCGACTAATTTGCCATCAGCGCGGTATACTATTGATTCCAATACGTAGTCACATTCACCAACAATGGATTCTACTTCTTCTGGGTAAATATTCTCACCACTGGGGCCGATGATTACGTTCTTCAAACGTCCGCGCAGGAAAATGAAACCTTCTTCGTCAATGTACCCGAGGTCGCCTGTGCGCAGGAAACCATCTTCCATGAGCACTTCTTCTGTGACCTTAGGTGCCTTGTGATAGCCCTGCATGATGTTTGGACCTTTGACCAGAATCTCGCCTTCCCCGGTTTCGGGATCGGGCTTGTCGATTTTGACTTCCATGCCTTTGAGAATGCGCCCGGCAGAGCGATAGCGGGTGGTACTTGGCGGTTCACCGGAACAAAGCGGGCTGGTCTCGGTCATACCGTAGCCGACTGTGTAAGGCAGACCGGAATGCATGAGGAAGTCTTCGACTTCGGGGGCCAGAAATGCACCGCCGATGGGCATGGCGCGAAGCTGCCCGCCGAAGGCTTCCATGAGTTTTTTACCGGCAACAGCATAGAGCTTTTTACGCGCAGCACCAAGTTTCATGACATTACGCATAAGGCCGGACCCTTTGAGTTTGGGCTGGACGCGGTTTTTGAAAATTTTCTCGATAATCAACGGCACAATGAGCAGCATGGTCGGTTTGACCTTCTCCATGGCCGGAAGCAGGGTTTTGGGCGTGGGCGGCTTGGAGAGATAGTGGATGGAAGCACCGTGAATCAGGGGCAGTACCATACCCAGCGTACATTCGAAGGTATGTGCCAGCGGCAGGACCGAAATGAGACGGTCTTCGGTATTTACGTCAACAATATTAGCACTTGCAATGGCGTTGAAAACGATATTGCGATGCGTGAGGATAACGCCTTTGGAGCTTCCTGTTGTGCCGGATGTGTAGAGGATCGCAGCAACGTCATCAACGTCAATTTCTGTTGACGGACGAAAGTACTCCTTGCCTTTGTCTGTGTACTTTTCAATTTCCTTGCTGATTCGCTCTTTCATCTGCCCAAAGGAGTTACGAGCCTGAATTATCCCTTCCTTAAAAGTCTGGCGCAGGCCGTCTTCAGTGGAAAGTGAGAAGTCGTTGAGTGTGATGACGGTATGAAGATTGTCAGATTCATACTCATCCACTTTATGTCTAAGCTTGTCGGATACAAAGATTGCCTTGGCTTCGGAATGGCGCAGGATGTGATGCACTGCACCTTCGTGAAATTCTGTAAGGATGGGAATGGCAATGGCCCCCATACTGGTGATGGCAAGATAAGCGGCTCCCCAGTTGGGCATGTTTTCGCTGAGTATGGCAACCTTATCGCCCTTGGTGATGCTGCGGGTGTGGAGCAATAGGGAAACGTCGTCTACCAGTTTTTTGAATTCGCAGTAGGTCATGGGCTTTTGACCCACAAAACAGACAGCGGGACGATCGGCGTATTTTTCAGCACTCAATGCCAGAGCATTTTTCAGGGTCGGGGTATCTTGCAGGCTCACGTGCCAGTCTCCTTATATCCTTATCTTTAAACGGGATCGACAGTGTGACCGTTAAATCATTTTGGGTCAAGGGAAACGCGTTTTTGTCTATGAGTTTGATAGGGAGGCGGACCCGGATTTATCACTTGTAGTCCTATCATCTTTATCTGTCGTTTAAACCGCTTAATACGTAGTCCTTATTTCCGGGGAAAGCGCAGTCTTTATCCTACCAACATTCTTACCCACTTAATGTGGACAAAAACGGATTGCGACGAACTTAAAGGGTAAAGAAAAACAAAAAAATTCTGAAATTCAGGGTCTTAATCAACAGTATCGAACTGTATGGTTTCATGTTCTGGCGGGCCATACAGGATTTGAACCTGTAGCCTTTAGCTCCGGAGGCCACGGAAATGAATCCGGTATATATCATTTCAGGGAGTTAACACCCGTTTTTGCCCATTGAAATCTATTCCACACGCCTAAACAGGTGGGTGGGGAAGATTGTTTTTACGAATTGCTAACGCATTGCGAGATATCTACTTATCCCATCTCATTTTCCATAATCAATAGATCGGCATTTTCATTGCCTTGTTCCATAACATCATCTTGTGGTGTTGGGATTGGGTCTTCAAGAGTCTGATCTCCCGCAAGACCTTCGCTGTAGTCTTCACCCTGGTTGCTGATGAGTGTGTCTATGTTGTCGCCGTCAGCTTCTCCGCTAAGAGTTTGTTCCAATTCCTGAGCATCCGGTTGTGTGTTGTTTTCTGCCTCAACCTTGATTTGCAGGCTGAGCTGATCTGCATAATCTTGAGCTTGTTCACTTATGCCGATTGAATCCTCATTGCCTTCATCATTAACCCCTAATTCATTCATATATGCCTGAGCTCCGTCACTCATTGGTACAACCGGCCCAGGTGCCGCTTCCACAGTAACATCCATGGACCGGGACGTTTCAAGAGTTTTACCGTCCTGTTCTACTATTGCGGTTACAGTTAAGCTGAATTCACCAGAGAAATCTTCCGGGGTGTTTAGCTGTAAGCCTTCAGTCTCGCCCGGTTCAAGGCTCCATGATCCGTCTTCATTTTCAACTCCGGCTGAAAGACTGGAGCCTTCCGGCAGGTCGGAAATGGTCAAGGCTAGGGATTCGTTGTCGGCTACGGTTTCGGCTTGAATATTCAGGTCTATTGGCTCGCCTTCTGCTCCGGAAGCGTCTGCGGTCTTGAATATCGGTGCATCGGGATTGCCTTCGACAGAAACGGTAAGATGCCCCGTATTTTCAGATTGTGTATCCCCGTCTTGCGAGGTGGCGGTTACGCTTACGTCGAAATTTCCTGCGAAGTTTTCCGGCGGTGTAACGAAAAGCCCGGCTAGATCAGTCGGCTCAAGTGTCCAAGATC
Organism: Desulfovibrio sp. UBA2564; assembly: GCA_002340305.1. Classification (GTDB taxonomy): domain Bacteria; phylum Desulfobacterota; class Desulfovibrionia; order Desulfovibrionales; family Desulfovibrionaceae; genus Maridesulfovibrio. The sequence continues at coordinate 2,560 of DDLU01000162.1, read as the reverse complement.
CATCTCCATTGTCATTGCCCGCAGAAAGAACGGCTCCATTCGGTATCCCGGAGAGGGTGATAGCACCAAGTGATTCTGATCCGTCAAGATCGGTCAGCGCAGCCTGAATATCGAGTCCGATGGCAGTGTCTTCAACGCCGGAAGCATCCTGTGTACTCAGTGTTGGGGCATCAGCTACGCCTTCAACGTTAACAGTGACATCCTGAGTTGTAAGCAGAATGTCGCCGTCCGCTTCCTCATTAACGAACCCAAGGCTGAGGTTAACTTTACCGGAGAAGTTTTCCGGTGGTGTAAATGTCATTCCTTCCAAGTCACTGGGATTAACGGTCCACGTTCCGTCCATATTTTGAGTGCCTACGGAAAGAGTGCCGCCTTCGGGCACACCGGATACAGTTACTGCTGTGACAGTTTCCGAGCCGTCGGTGTCCTGATATGAGAAGTCCGCATCAATGGTTATGGCGGTGTCTTCGTTTCCGGTCGTATCAGAAGTGTTGACAGTTACTGCATCTGCAACACCTGTGATATTTATAGTCATAGTAGACGAAGAGGTAGCGGTTTCCCCTGTTTCAGGTTCAGTGCTGGTGGCTGTTACTGTGAGGGTAAATTCCCCGCTTTGGTTTTCTGCCGGGGTCATAATCAAGCCGTCGAGATCATCCGCAGCTAATGTCCATGATCCGTCGGTATTCTGTGTTCCGGAAGACAGAGTTGCACCTTCAGGTATTCCTGTTATGTTGACTTCCAAAATTTCACTGCTGTCAGTAGGAGATACTCCGAGATCAAGTGGAATATCAGTGTCTTCTATTCCTGCTGCATTTTGCGGTTCAACGACTGCGGCATCCGCGACAGGAACAACGCTGACAGTTAAATCTGTGGCTGTCGTGGCAGAGTCTGTACCGTCTGTGGTGATGATTTCTGCATGAATATCAATGTCACCGGAAAAATGTTCAGGCGGAGTAATTGTCAAATTCGCGAGGTCAGCACCAGTGACTTGCCATGATCCGTCATCTTGCAGGGACCCATGGGAAAATGTTGTACCTTCGGGCATACCGGTCAGTACCGCAATAACAGATTCACTGCCGTCAGTATCGAATTCAGTGTACTCAATAGTGACGGGAATGACAGTGTCTTCATTGCCGCTGGAATTTTGGGAGTCAACGATAACCGCGTCTGCACTACCTTCAACATTAACGCTGAAATTGGCAGAAGTTGTGGAAACTTCTCCGGTGGAAGTTTCCATGGTGTAGGCGTTCAGAGTCATATCGAAAGTTCCGCTGGCTTCCGGCGGGGGAGTGAAAGTAAGGTTCTCAAGCTGAGCAGAGGTGAAAGTCCATGATCCGTCACCGTTGTTACTTCCTGTTGAGAACATGGCATCATCAGGTACACCGGAAATTGTCACACTCATGACCTCTGATCCATCCGCATCCATGAAGTCTGCATCGAGATCAAGAGGAATGGCAGTGTCTTCTGTTCCGGTTATATCATTTACGGTTAGGTCGGCGGAATCGGTTTCTGCTGTGATCTTCACACCTAACGTGTTGGAAAAGTTGGCTTGTGAGCCGTCAGATTCTTCGATGACGGTTTCGACTGTGAAGTTATAGTTACCGTGCTCGTTTTCCGGCGGAACAAAGCTGACCTGATCCAATGCGGCGGGATCAACGCTGAATCGACCATCGCCGAGATCAATAGCCCCGTTGATGCTTGCGCCCTCAGGTACATTACTGATGATGACTGAGACTACGGATTCCGAACCATCGGAATCTCCAGTTGTCACCCGCAAGCCGAGATTTAGAGGAGTATCCTCAGTACCGTTGGAGCTGCCAATACGCATTCCGGGACGGTCTACTACCGGATCAATATCGGCGGTGACAGTCCGGCTGGCTTGCTGTGTCAGACCGTTATGTCCTGTCTTGACCGCAGTCATGGTGAATTCAAGTGAACCTGCATAGTCATTTGGAGGGCTGATTTCAAGGTTAGCAAGATTTGGATCATCGCCCGGAATTATCCACGAGTTGTCAATGGGGTTGTAAAAACCCATGTTGGGCACTGCGCCTGCGGGCAGGTCGCTGATGACTATCCCTTGTTGACTTCCGCCATTCCTGAAATCCGGGGTAGCTACAACTCCGAAAGAGTGATCTTCAGTTCCTTCAGGCTGATTGACTGTCAGTGTGGGCGGTTGGCTGGGGGAGACTCCGCCACCACCGCCACCATCGCTACTACTGCTTCCTCCACCACTTCCACTACCGATTGTTTTTAAAATATTAATATCAAAAGTGGTTGTGTTTACAGCTGTATCACCTTCGGATTCAGTTGAAACAGCGTGTACAGTAACAGGAACAGTGTGAGCGTTATTTCCTCCTTCATATCTGAAAGCGAGGTTGGTGAGCTGATCCTCGCTGACCAGAAATGAACCTTCACCGATATTTATTCCTAAGGTCGGAATAATTTTAGTATTTTCCAGTCCGCTGATGATGAAATTTAGTGACTCTGAATCATCAACATCAGTTAGTGTTCCAGATATATCGGCGGGAATATCGACACCGGACCTGCCGCTGATTGATTC
>DDLU01000123.1 GCA_002340305.1 Desulfovibrio sp. UBA2564 | reverse complement strand
GGCGGGGTAAAGTGCGTCGGTCCGGTTGGCGATGTACGTGCAGAATTAAAAAATTGTTCTGTTTATGTGCTTCCTTCCTATCGTGAAGGCACTCCACGTTCAGTACTTGAAGCAATGGCAACAGGCCGCCCTATCGTGACCACCGATGCAACTGGATGCCGGGAAACTGTTCTTGAAGGCACGAACGGCTTCATGGTCCCGGTAAAAGATATTTCAGCTCTGGAACAGGCCATGGAAAAATTCATTCTCAAACCTGAACTTTTACAAAGCATGGGCGATGCTTCTCTAGAGTATGTCGCTGAAAAATTTGATGTTAACAGGGTCAACGCGACCATTATGAAAGCCATGGGACTTTAATCATGACCGTTAAAAGATGTTTTGACCTTACTATTTCCATTTCCGCCCTGATCATTTTCTTTCCTGTACTGGTCGGCGTTGCCATTGCCATCCACAAAAAAATGGGCGGCGGTATCTTCTTCATCCAGCGCAGGCCGGGGCTGCACGGCAAGCCGTTCAATATCATCAAGTTCAAAACCATGTCCGATGCCAAGGATGAACATGGGAATCTGCTCCCGGATTCCGAACGCTTGAGCAGATTCGGTAAAATCCTGCGTTCTACATCACTTGATGAACTGCCGGAACTGGTCAATGTCATCTTCGGCGATATGTCTCTGGTCGGTCCCCGTCCGCTGCTCATGCAATACCTTGATCGCTACAGCCCGGAACAGGCCCGCCGCCATGACGTACTTCCCGGCATTACCGGATGGGCACAGGTTAACGGGCGCAACGCCATCTCATGGGCAGACAAATTCAAGCTTGATGTCTGGTATGTGGATAACCACAACCTGCTGCTTGATATTAAAATTTTATACCTCACGGTGGCCCGAGTCTTCAAACGTGAAGGCATCTCCCAGCCGGGACAGGCCACGGCACAGGAATTCATGGGTAACGAAGAGGGCAAATAAGATGAAAAAGATTATTATCATGGGCGCAGGCGGCCACGGACAGGTTGTGGCTGATGCCCTCTTGCAAATAGAAGGTGCGGCTCCAGTAGCCTTTGTTGATGAAAACCCAAAGGTAATCGGCACTGAAGTTATGGGAATCCCGGTTCCCGGTGGCAATGCTGCAATCACTAAAATCGAACATGACGGCATTGTTATCGCATTGGGCAACAATGAGTTGCGTAAACGAATTTTCAATGAGCTTAACGCAGCCGGGGAAAAATTATTCACTGTCATCCATCCGGCGGCAATCATAGCACCGGACGTAAAAATAGGAGAAGGATGCATGATTCTGGCTGGTGCGGTGATCAATACCCAAGCCGTAATCAAAGACGGCACCATCATCAACACCAACTCGACCATTGAGCACCACAACGTAGTCGGCCCGCACGCTCATATAGCTCCCGGTTCAACATTAGGCGGCGGGGTCATCGTCGGTGAAGAAGCCATGGTCGGCATCGGCGCGACAGTATTGCCCCGGACAATTATCGGTAAAAATGCCGTACTCGGCGGCGGCTCAACAGCAATCCAGGATATCCCGGATCATGCCACCGCTGTGGGAGTGCCTGCCCACGTTAAAAAATAGTTGACGCACTCTTGAATATTAAAACAATCATTACAGCTACTTTCATACAATTGCTCCAGAACTGTACTTAAGGCTGAAAATATAATATCAGACCCGTTGTTAGATAAAATTTTCAGCATTAAAGGAAATCCCGCAAGTGTCCGTAAACCAGAACAAACGCATATATCTTTCCCCTCCCCACATGGGCGGTAATGAACAGGAATATGTCCGCCAAGCTTTTGAAAGCAATTTCATTGCCCCGTTAGGACCTATGGTTAATGGATTTGAGCAGGATTTCTCTGAACTTACCGGTTTTGCCCATTGTGCAGCTCTCTCCAGCGGAACAGCAGCCCTGCATCTTGCCCTACGCATTGTAGGCGTTGAGCCGGGCGATATAGTCATTGCATCTTCACTGACCTTTATCGGCAGTGTCAGCCCGGCAACTTTTCTCGGTGCAGAGCCTGTTTTCATCGACAGTGACTATAAATCATGGAACATGGACCCTGAACTTCTGGCTGAAGCTGTGGATCATTATATTTCCATCGGCCGCAAACCCAAAGCAGTCGTCCCCACTGATCTTTACGGTCAGTGCGCAGACTATGACCGCATCCTTGAAATTTTAGAACCGCACGGAATTCCGCTCATAGTGGATGCCGCAGAATCTGTTGGCGCACGCTATAAAAACAGACATGCGGGAAAAGGTGCTCTCATGGCGGCCTATTCCTTTAACGGCAACAAAATAATCACCACTTCCGGCGGTGGGCTTCTGGCCTCTGACAATGAAGAAATAATCGCCCGCGCACGCTGGCTTTCCCAGCAGGCCAAAGAGCCGGAACCGTATTACGAACACAAAGAGATTGGCTACAACTACCGCATGTCCAACGTTGTGGCAGCAGTAGGACGCGGTCAAGCCGAGGTTATTCCCGACCGGGTTAAGCGTAAAAGAGAAATTTTTGATTACTATGAGCAGAAATTAGGTTCCTGTCCCGGCATTTCTTTCATGCCTGAAGCTGATTACGGCCAGTGCAACCGCTGGCTTACAGTTATGCTGGTTGATAAGGACAAATTTGGCTCCAGCCCGAATGTAATTCGCGTTACCCTTGAAGAAGAAAATATCGAATCCAGACCGGTCTGGAAACCAATGCACCAGCAGCCTATTTTCAAAGGCAATACTATTTTTGGTGGCAAAATCAGCGAAGACCTGTTTGAACGCGGTATCTGCCTGCCCTCAGGCACAGCCATGACGACAGGAGAAATGAAAAGAATTGTAGACTTGATTAAAAGGTGCGGAAAATAAAAGATGATCCACAACCTGCGCAATATTAATTTTTATCTCATGGTCATCTTGGACCTGATAATTTTTATGGCCGCCTTTTATGCAGCCTACCTGTTTCGCTTTGATTTCAGCCTGCCCGGATATGCCTCTAACCAGTGCCTTGAATTACTGAAATACACTATTGTCATCAAGTTTTCAGTTTTTCTGGGATTGGGCCTTTACCGTGGCATGTGGCGCTATACCAGCCTGCGCGACCTCTGGCACATTCTCGAAGCCACCTTTTTGCAGTCACTCATTCTTGTCACCGTAGTCCTCTATAAATTCGGCTTCGGTGGATTCTCACGTGGAGTTTTCATCATCGACTGGATGTTGACCGTATTTATGTGCGGCGGCATGAGGATACTAATCCGTTCTTTTTACGCTTTCAAAGACGGCAATTCAATCCAGCTCTCACCTGAATCCTGCCCTGCCGGCGGTAACAAAGTTCTGATTATCGGGGCCGGGCGGGCTGGAGAAAAAGTCGTCCGGGAAATCAGAAGTAGCGGACAGCTCCAATATCTGCCCATCGGCTTTCTGGATAATGATAAAAGCAAACGAGGCAGAACTATTCACGGTGTTCCCGTACTTGGCCCACTCTCTGATTTGCAGAAACTTGTCGAAAACAAATGCGTAAATGAAATCCTCATTGCCGTTGCCGAAGCTTCCGGTGAGCAGATGCGTGCGATAATTGACGCTTGTAAAGAAACAGGACTACCTTACAAAATTTTGCCCGGAATGGATGAGATCATCAACGGCAAGGTCGGCATTAAAGCCCTGCGCGACGTAAGCTATCAGGATTTACTCGGCCGTGCCCCTGTGCAGCTTGATAACACTGCCATCAGCGATTACCTGTCCGGCAAAACAGTACTGGTCACCGGCTGCGGCGGCTCTATCGGCTCCGAACTGGTCCGTCAGGTTATTCGCTTCAATCCGGCAAAACTTATCCTTGTGGATGCCAGTGAAGCCAACCTTTACGGCATTCAAATGGAATTACACCACGAGCTCAAATTTCACGACTATGTGACCGTACTAGGCTCAGTCCAAGACGAACAACTTATGGACGAAACCTTCGCCAAATATAAACCGCATACCGTATTTCACGCCGCAGCATACAAGCACGTGCCCATGATGGAACGCAACCCGTGGCAGGCGGTGCACAACAACATCTGTGGCACCAAGAACGTCATGACCGCTGCGGACAGGCACGGCGTAACACGCTTTGTAATTGTCTCCACGGATAAAGCCGTACGCCCCACAAACATTATGGGGGCTTCTAAACGTGTAACCGAACTGCTCATGCGTCTCTTCCACAAATCCGGGACAACCTTCATGGCGGTGCGCTTCGGTAATGTGGTCGGCTCTTCCGGCTCTGTAGTGCCCCTTTTCCGCCGTCAAATCGAAAAGGGAGGTCCGGTCACTGTTACCCATAAAGATGTGACCCGCTATTTCATGTCCATTTCTGAAGCAGCCCAGCTCATCTTGCAGGCCGGGGTAATGGCCGATGGTGGTGAAATTTTTATTCTTGAAATGGGTGAACCCGTAAAAATTGCAGATATGGCCCGCGACCTGATCAGACTCTCCGGTAAAGAACCGGATAAAGACATTGAAATCATTTTTACCGGGCTACGCGAAGGCGAAAAACTTTACGAAGAACTAATCACCGAGGGTGAAGGCATAGTCCGCACCGAGCACGACAAAATAATGGTCCTTAAAGGCGAAGAAAACGACATCGAGACCTATTGCGCCAGATTCAAAGGCCAGCTGAATGAAATGAAAAGTGCCGCAGACAAATTCCATGCAGACGGTGTAAGGGCCATGCTGCATACTGTTGTGCCGGAATTTGATGAGAAAGGTTAACCTCCACAGAAAATATCCTCCCCCCTGTGCTGCACCTTAATTATTCGAATGTCACACATCCTTGATTGACAGTTTGTTCAGAATAACCTAACAAACTCACATCATGCTGAAAGAATTATTCACATCCAAAACCAGAATAAAGCTGCTGCTAAAGCTGTTTCTCAACCCTGACGTATCATCATATCTAAGGGAATTAGCGTCAGAATTTGATGTTTCACCCAATGCCATGAAAGAAGAACTGGATGGTTTGAGTGAGGCAGGATACCTGAACAAAAAAAAGGAAGGGCGCTACATTTTCTACAACGCCAATTCCTCCCATCCCTTTTTTCCCGAAATCAGTTCTATTGTCCGTAAATACATTGGAATCGACCAGATTCTTGAATACATCCTTGCTACAATAGGTGATGTGGATTCTGTTTATATTCTGGATGATTATGCCAAGGGGATAGATTCCGGCATTATCGATGTCCTGATTATCGGCGATGAAACAAATTCCGAACGTATCGGGGATCTCTGCACTAAAGCAGAAGATGCCATCAAACGTAAAATCAGACTTATGGTCTTAAATACCGAAGAGTTTGATAACACGAGTGAAATTTATTTAAGACGACCCAACTGGAAAGTCGTCTAGGCAACATAATAACGCATAAAAAAATGGAGAACTTATCTCATGGGTATACCTTTTATCGACCTTAAAAAACAATTTTCCCGCATTGAAAAACAGGTCCGTGAAAACATGGATACCGTACTTGACCACGGTGCATACATCATGGGTCCTGAAATCAAAGCACTTGAAGAACGCCTTGCTGAATACTGCGGCACCAAACACGCTCTGGGCTGCGCATCCGGAACCGATGCCCTGACCCTCGCCCTCATGTCTCTGGACGTAAAACCCGGCGATGCTGTTTTCACCACCCCATTCACTTTCTTTGCCACAGCAGAAACTATTGCACTCACCGGTGCAACTCCCGTATTTGTTGACATTGATCCGGTCACTTTCAATATCGATCCTGAAAAACTCGAAAAGACAATCGAAGCCATGAAGGGTGCAGACAATGGAATGGTCCTGCCCGACGTTGAAGGCCTGACCCCCAAAGGCATTATGCCTGTAGATATTTTCGGCCTGCCTGCCGATTATGACGCAATCAAAACCATCGCTGACAAACATGATCTGTTCATCATTGAAGATGCAGCACAGAGCTTCGGTGGAGAATACAAAGGTAAACGTGCCTGCTCCCTTGGCGACATCACCTGCACCTCCTTCTTCCCTGCAAAGCCCCTGGGCTGCTACGGTGACGGCGGTATGTGCTTCACCGATGACGACGAACTGATTGAACGTCTGCGCTCCCACCGCGTTCACGGTCAGGGACCGGACAAATACGATAATATCCGTCTGGGTATTACCGGTCGTCTCGACACATTACAGGCTGCAGTACTACAGGCCAAATTCGATATTTTCCCTGAAGAAGTAGACCTGCGCGACAAGGTTGCCGACACCTATGCAGAGCTCCTCGCTGATGTTGAAGGATTGACTGTCCCCAGCGTTCCTGAAGGTTACCGCTCTGTATGGGCTCAGTACTGCCCGCTTGCAAAAGACAGCGAACACCGCGACCGCATTCAGGCTGCTTTAGGCGAAAAAGGCATTCCTTCTCCCATCTATTATCCGATCCCTATGCATTTGCAGACAGCATTTAAGGAACTCGGATACAAAATGGGTGACTGCCCGGTAAGTGAAGATGCTGCAAGCCGTATTTTCGCTATTCCCATGCATCCTTACCTTGAAAAAGAACAACAGGAAATGATAGCTGAAGCCATAAGAAACGCATAAAAGGGGGAATCCCATGAGCGAACTCAAGGTTGCTGTAATAGGTTCCGGATACTGGGGCAAAAACCTGGTCCGCAATTATGACCGTATAGGTGCGCTGAAAATGATCTGCGACACCAACGAAGAGACATTAGCCCGCTTCAAGGAACAATACCCGGAAGTGGAGACAGCGTTGTCGTACTCGGAAGTTCTTTCAAAAAAATTCATTGACGGAATCATTATTGCCACTCCGGCAGAAACCCACTTCAACCTTGCCAAGGAAGCTCTGCTGGCAGGTAAACATGTTTATGTAGAAAAGCCTCTGGTCCTTAATGAAGGTGAAGCAGAAGAACTTATAAGTCTGGCCAAAGATAGAAAACTTATCCTTATGGTCGGTCATCTTCTGCAATACCACCCTATCTTCGTCGAGCTGAAAAAAATGGTCGAGACAGGAGAACTGGGACGCATAAACTACATTTACTCCAACAGACTTAACCTCGGGAAAATTCGCCGGGAAGAAAACATCCTCTGGTCGTTCGCACCGCACGACATTTCCATGATCCTCTCCCTTACTGGAGAAAAGCCGGAAAAAGTCATTGCAACCGGAGGCAATTACCTGCACCGGCATATTGCGGACGTCACAACAACGCACCTTGAATTCCCAAGCGGAACCAAGGCACATATATTCGTTTCATGGCTGCATCCCTTCAAAGAACAGAAGCTGGTCGTTGTGGGCGATAAAAAAATGGCGGTCTTCGACGATACTCAAGTCTGGGAAGACAAACTGCTGGTGTACCCACACAAAGTGGAATGGGAAAATAATATTCCTGTACCCAACAAAGCTGACGCTGAACGCGTTAAAGTTATTCAGGATGAACCCCTGTTTCGAGAATGCAAGCACTTCCTTGATTGCATTGAGTCCAGTGTTCTGCCCCGAACCGATGCTGAGGAAGGATTGAGAGTACTTAAGGTCCTCAACGCGGCGCAGGAATCCATGAATAAGAAGGGCTGCGAAGTTCTGCTGAATACCGAAACTGAAACCGCTTCCGCACAGGTCCATGAGACCGCTGTTGTTGATGCCGATGTGGCTATCGGCGCTGGGACCAAGATCTGGCACTTCTCCCATGTGATGAAGAACACCACTATCGGTGAAAACTGCAACCTTGGTCAGAACGTTGTTGCCGGCCCGGATGTAACCATCGGCAACAGCTGCAAAATCCAGAACAACGTTTCCGTCTACAAGGGCGTTACCCTTGAAGACGACGTATTCTGCGGACCTTCCATGGTTTTCACCAACGTATTCAACCCCCGTGCACATGTGAATCGCATGAATGAAGTGCGTGAAACCCTGATCAAAAAGGGTGCCACCCTTGGTGCAAACAGCACCATCGTCTGCGGCAACACCATCGGTAAGTACGCTCTGATCGGTGCTGGAGCTGTGGTAACCAAAGATGTCCCCGATTACGCACTCATGGTCGGCACTCCGGCAAAAAGGACTGGGTGGGTCTGCCAATGCGGAGAAATTCTACCTCAATCTCTTGAATGCATCAGTTGTTATAAGAAATATGAAAAGAACGACAAAGAGATCATAACGCTTTGTGAATAAACACCATATGTCTAAAACTCTTCTTGTCATCATTACAGATCGCCTTTCTCATATCATTGAGAAAGGCGAACTGATTGACCGCTATTACAATCCCGGCGGGGTCTTTAGTGATGTCCATATCCTGATGACCAATGATGACCGACCGGACAAGGCAGCACTCCAGCGTACCGTTGGTAATGCTGAACTGACTCTGCATAACCTGCCCTCCGGTATGGGATTGCTGGCCAAAACTATTTGGCGACCATTCCTGCTACGCGGCTGGGCCGATCAGGCTGTATCCCTTGCCAAAGAAATTAAACCGGATCTGATCCGCTGCTACGGAAATTTCATCAACGGCTATGCAGGCGCAAGAATCAAGGAAGAATTGAACATTCCCCTCTTTGTTTCCCTGCACACCCAGCCGGACCAGACTAGAGCCAATCCTGAAGTTGATTTCAAAACAAAGGTCTTTTACGCACTTTCAAAGGCTGTTGAAAAACACACTCTCAAAAATGCGGATAAAGTCAGTTGTGTGTATGGCTCTATTATGGATTACGCACAAAAAAACGGGGCAGCTGATCCTTTTGTGGCTTACAACGTAATCAATCCCGATAAGATTACCCGTAAAAACACATACGACACGCCGGGCTTTTTGAAAATTCTCTACGTAGGCCGAGTTATCCCTGCCAAAAATCCCGAGAATATCATTCGTGCCCTTCAAAATATTGAAGCTGAACTGACTGTTGTAGGCAGCGGCTCTAAAGAACAGGAACTTGCGGAGCTGGTCGAAGAACTCAAGCTGGGCAGCAAGATCCGCTTCATCCCGACAATGCCAAATGACGAGCTTTGCCGGACTATGCATGAATATGACCTGTTCGCCGGACACTCCCAGTATAGCGAATTCCCAAAGACTGTACTGGAGTCCTCGCTATGCGGATTGCCCATTCTGTTTAATTCGCGTAGGGGAACGCCTGTTCCTGAATTTGAGAATAACATTGCCAAAATGGTCGAAGACTCCCCCGCTGGATACCGTGATGGGATTCAATTTTTCTTAAATAAGGGTAACCGCGAAGAATTCGGCATGAGAGCTGCTGACTATGCGGATGGACATTGGTCTCCAGACCATGCAGAAAAGATATTCGCAGACATCCACAGGGAGCTTATTTAACGATGAAAAAATCCATCCTGTTCATCACATATGATTTTCCACCGATCCTCTCGCCGGAATCCATTCAGGTTCAGCGTCGCGCATTGACTCTTGCCCAAAACGGGCACCGGGTACATGTTTTGACCTGCTGTGAAAATCCTGACTTTGAATTTCTGGACCAGAAACTGCGCCGGGATCATGAGAACCTGACCATTCATCGGGTGAACAGACTTCCCGGAGAAAAATGGCTGCACTATCTCTGCGGTGGACTGGAAATCACCGACCGTAAATTCTGGTGGAAATTTCCCGCAGCAAAAGCGGCGATCAAGCTGATCAAAGAATTTCAGATTGATGCTCTCTACACTCACTCCACTCCGCAGGTGAACCATTTGGCTGGACTGGCGGTTAAGGAAACTGATCGCAATCTGCACTGGACCGCTCATTTTTCAGATCCCTGGACTCTGAACCCGTACCTCAAGTATCGCACAGAGCTCCAACGCAAGATCAACAAGATGTATGAAAAGGCCGTTATCGCGCGCGCAGACGCAATTACAGTTACCTCTGAAAAGACCAAAGACCTTTTCGTTAAAGGACTTGCTGCGAACGAAAGCAAGATCAAGGTTCTGCCTCATGTATTTGACCCCGATTTATACACCCGCAGACAGACTGAGCCTGCTAAAAAAGTCATAGCCCATACCGGAAATATTTACGGTCTGCGCTCTGCCGGACCGCTCATTGAAGCGGTACACAAGGTACAACCACAAAACCTCGAATTTCACTTCTACGGACGGATGAAAGAAGAAGAACGTCAGCTGGCAGAAAAAAGATGCCCGGAACTGATTAAATTCTTTGATCCTGTTCCTTATCTGGACTCTATTGAAGTCCTCTCAGAAGCGGACATCCTGCTGGTCATCGATGCCCCGCTTAAGGATTCCCCGTTCTTTCCTTCCAAGCTCGCCGACTACATCGGTGCGGGCAAACCGGTGGTAGCTCTGAGTCCTCTCTCATCTACAACCACCCAGATCGTGCGCGATATCCAGAAGGAACTATTGGTCGCTGACAGCGCCGATGTCCCTTCCATTGCCGCACTCGTGCGCAGACTGGATTCAACAGATCTGACAGAACTGCGTAAAGAAGGAAAAGGCTACTACAACATGAACTATAGCTACGAAAACATTCACGAGGCGCTTTTTAATGAATAATGCCAAAGTACTTGTAACCGGCGGTGCTGGTGCCATCGGACTGAACCTTATCGAAAGACTGCTTAAAGCCGGGGCCGGATCGGTGATGGTCCTTGATGACCTGTCCTCCGGATATAAAAATTATCTTCCTGAAGATGACCGGATCACTTTTATCAAAGCCGATATCGGCCGGATCGATTCCTACCGCGAACAAATGCATGCCTTCAAGCCGAACTATGTTTTCCATCTTGCAGCTCATTTCGCCAACCAGAACTCCGTAGACCATCCTTTCAAGGATGTGCAAGCCAACATCATCGGCACCATGAACCTGCTTGAAATCTCTAAAGAAAATAAAGAGCTTAAGAAATTCATCTATACTTCTTCTTCATGCGTTTACGGCAACGCCGCCATGATGAACGAGAAAGACTACATTTACCCCCACGAAACCCCGTATGCCATCAACAAATATACTGCGGAACTTTACGTGAAGTACTACGCTTCCATGTTTGAAATTCCGGCGGTTTCCATCAGGGTTTTCAACACCTACGGTCCTTATGAACCGCACGGTGCGTACCGTAATGTAATCCCGAACTTTATTGTCCGGGCCATCAAGGGAGAACCGCTTTTCATCACCGGAGACGGCACTGAAACCCGTGATTTCACCTTCGTGGGCAACACTGCCCAGTTGCTGACCCTCGCCGCGCTCTCCGAAGTGAAAGACGGTGACATTTTCAATGGCGGAACCGGAAAACCGACCAAGATCATTGATCTTGCTAAAATGATCCTTGAATACACCGGTTCATCTTCCGAGATCGTATTCAAGGAAAGACGTAACTGGGATGCGGTAAAAGACCGTCTTTCCGACATTTCAAAATCATGGAAAATGCTTGGCTATGAACCGGAAGTACCTCTTGAAATTGGTCTAAAGACTACTGTGGATTGGTACATGAATGACTATGAGATTGAAGATTAAGGAAAGGTTTTAATCATTATCATGATCAAAAAGATCAAAGGACTTTTAAACCCGGCCCAGAAAAGAAGCATTTTCGGGTTGGTTGTTTTGTCCATTCTTATCTCAGGTATTGAGACTGTAGGCATTTCAGCCATACTGCCATTTATTTCTGTTGCCAGTGATTTTTCGCTAGTCACAGACAATAAGTACTACCAGTTTGCCTACAACCTTTTCGGCTTCAGTGATATGCAGGCTTTTGTGGTCGCTTTCGGCTTCGTACTCGTTGGATTCTATCTTTCCAGAGGGATATTCAACCTCTGCTACATGTATTTTATCCAGCGGTATTCGCAAGGTATTTTTCTTTCGCTGGCTACAAAGATATTCTCCAATTATGTCCATATCAAGTATCAGGATATGACAACGCGAAACAGTTCCGATCTGTCCAAAAAACTGATTACCGAGACAACCAATGCAGCCATGTTCTTTTATTCGCTGCTGTTGCTGATTTCCGAGCTGTTTGTTTCTTCTTTTCTTTATACAGCCTTGCTGGTGGTAAACTGGAAAGTAACGCTCATCCTTACCGGCTTTCTGGGCCTGATGGTCTTGTTACTGGTCAAAGTGATTTCACGGTTGATCAAAAAAGAAGGGCTTAAGCGTAACCATTTTCAGGAAGTTTATTACCGTACAATCAGCGAAACCCTAAACAACCTGAAATTCATCAAGCTCATGGCTGGCGAGGAAACTGCCGTCAAAGCCCTGCACAAGTCCGGGCAGGGATATGTCAACGCCATGGTCATGAACAACACCTACAACACAGTGCCGAGACTTTCGCTTGAAAGCATCGGGTTCTCCCTGCTTATCGCTGCACTTATTTACGCCCTTATGCAAGGCCAGAATGTTGCTGCCATCATCCCGGTTGTATCTCTGTTCGCCTTGGCAATGTACCGTATGCTGCCCTCTGTCAACCGTATTCTTAGCAGCTACAACAACATGCTCTACTATACTAAAAGTATTGAGCTGCTTCATGACGATCTCAACATAGCCACCCATAAACTCGGCAATGCCCCTCTCAATTTTAATGAGCAGATCAATATCCGCAACATGGATTTCGGGTATACTGAAGACTTGATCCTGAAAAATATCAACATGGAAATTAAAAAAGGTGAAAAGATCGCCTTAATTGGAGAGAGCGGAGCAGGAAAAAGTACACTTGCAGACATTATAATCGGAATGTACACCTCTTTCTCCGGCAATATTGATGTGGATAACAACAGGCTGACAGAAAAAAACATGCTCTCATGGCGTGAAAAAATCGGCTACATTCCGCAATCAATATATCTTTTTGACTCCACTGTTGCTGAAAATGTGACCTTCGGCCGCAAAAAAGAAGAAAAGCGGCTCAAAGAAGCACTCGACAAAGCCGAACTCACCCCGTTTCTCGAACAGAACGAAGGGGTCAATACCCCGGTAGGAGAAGACGGGTCACAATTATCAGGTGGGCAAAAACAACGTATTGCCATCGCCAGGGCCATCTACGGAAACCCTGATCTGCTGGTTCTTGATGAAGCAACCTCTGCTCTGGACAGCCAGACCGAAAAAAGAATCATGGACCACATTTTCAAAGTCAGCGAAGGCAAGACATTAATTATCATCGCACACCGTCTCTCAACAATTGAGCAGTGCGACAAAATATACAGAATTGAAGACAAAGGCATTCGCCTTATTGAAGATAAATCAACCCTCAAGGGTTAATAGGAGAATATAATGTTTAATGGAAAAAGTATTCTGATCACTGGCGGAACAGGTTCTTTCGGTCATAAGTGCGTAAAAATGATCCTTGAGAAATACACCCCCCAGAGATTGATCATATATAGCCGTGATGAATTCAAACAGTATGAAATGTCACGTAAATTCTCCGACACAGAATTCCACTGCATGCGTTACTTCATCGGTGACGTTCGCGATAAGGAAAGACTCTACCGCGCCCTGCGAGGTGTTGATTATGTTATCCACGCCGCAGCTATGAAACAGGTTCCCGCTTCCGAATACAACCCATTTGAAGCAATCAAAACCAATATCATCGGTGCTCAGAACCTCATCAACACCTGTATTGATGTGGGTGTAAAAAAAGTAATCGCACTGAGTACCGATAAAGCGGTCAGCCCGGTAAACCTCTATGGTGCCACCAAGCTCTGCTCCGACAAACTTTTTGTAGCCGGCAACCTTTACGCTGCTTCTGGAGACACCAAATTCGGCGTTGTACGCTACGGTAATGTTGTAGGTAGCCGAGGTAGTGTTATCCCCCTCTTCCAAAAGCAAAAAGAGACAGGCACCCTGACTATAACCGACCCGCGCATGACCAGATTCTGGACTACTCTTGAAGACGCTGTTCAATTTGTTCTGGACGGCTTTGAAAAGATGGTCGGCGGAGAAATTTTCGTCCAGAAAATCCCGAGCATGAAAATAACCGACCTTGCTAAAGCCATGGGTCCTGACTGCGAACAGAAGATCATCGGCATCCGTCCCGGCGAAAAGCTGCACGAAATGATGATTTCGGCCGATGACGCACGCAACACAGCAGAATTTGATGAATACTATGTAATTAAACCTGATTCGCAGTTCATGGCCACGCACGCTGAAATGATCGGCGGCACCCCGGTTGCGGACGGTTTTGAATATACTTCCGACAGCAATGTTGACTGGGTTAATGAGGAAGGTCTAATCAAAATGGTTTCAACCTTGAAAATCGATAAATAGGCATTTGCAGATGGGTACATCCAAAAACATTCCTTACGGTCGCCAGTCAATAGACGAAATGGACCTCAAGGCTGTCACAGACGCCCTGACCTCCGGCTGGTTGACCACCGGCCCCAAGGTTGCTGAGTTCGAACAGGCTGTAGCGTACATGTCCGGTGTAGCCCATGGAGTAGCCGTTAATAGCGGTACTGCCGCACTGCACGCCGCAATGTATGCATTTGATGTAAAAGAAGGCGATGAGGTCATCGTTCCGCCAATGACCTTTGCCGCTTCAGCCAACTGCGTGGCATACATGAAGGCAATCCCGGTTTTTGCCGACGTTGATCCCGGGACCCTGCTCATTGATCCTGCACAGGTGGAGAAAAAAATTACCCCCAGAACAAAAGGGATCATTGCCGTTGATTACGCAGGTCAGCCCTGCGACTACGAAACCCTGCGCAAAATAGCCGATAAGCACGGACTCTTTCTCGCTGCTGACGGCTGCCACTCCATCGGCGGCAGCCTGAACGGCAGAAAAGTAGGCTCACT
>DDLU01000014.1 GCA_002340305.1 Desulfovibrio sp. UBA2564 | reverse complement strand
GTACGCTTGAGCCGGATGAACCAATTTTGTTTGGGCCTCATAAGGTAAACAAGAATCTGAAAGAAATTGATTTAAAGTATCTTTGTCGATAGTACGCAAATTAATTTCCTAATGTTACAAAAATAGCAGTCATATCATCATTGGACCCTCTATTGAGAGCTTGTTCAGTTAATTCTGCTAGTATTTGAGTTTTGCTAAAAAGCTGCATGCTTTCTTGGATATCCTGTTCAGTAAGAAAAGAATGAATGCCATCTGTTGTTAATAATAGGCTTTCGTTTTTTGAAATGTGTCCTGATATTATTTTTAAATTATGTATCTGGTACCTTAAACCTAAGGCTTCAGTAAGATAGTTACGCATCTTATCCGAATTGTTGTAACGTGGGATGTCGTCAATTGTTAGTTGAGTTGTTTTAAGGTTGCTATATTTATATATGCGGCTATCGCCGATACTTATCCCATAAAATTTTAATGTTTCTTTATCGATGATAGCAATAGCTGCAGTTGCACCTCGTTTGGTTTGTTCAGAAAAAATCGCACTATTTGCTAATATGGCTCTCTCATTTAATTCGTGTTTCGCGTTATTGATAACCGCTTTATCGAAAGAATTGCAGACGATTCTACTGGCGACTTCTCCATCTTCTAGTCCTCCCATACCGTCTGAAACACCGAAGATTGCAAATTTTTCTTTGCTATGATTTCGAATGAATAAATAATCTTCATTGTTATTTCTTTCTATGCCTTGTAGGCTTATAGAGTTGAACCATAGCCTGTGAGGTTTGAACATAATATTCCTTGTTTGTTTTGTTCTAATTCATATAATAACAGAATGTTATAAGATAGACAATGACTAGGCTAAATTGAGCAACTAACCAATTGTATTTTTGTTAGACGTGTTTAGCATTGTTTTTCAATGTACTTCACACGTATTTAAGCGGTTGGTAATATGTATGAAGTATTCTGTGTTGCCTTTGCCCCAAATACCCCATACAATCACCGCAAAACCTGCGGCGAATAACTCCCGCATTCACCGCAAACAAGGGCAAAAGCAATGTGGATACACGAACATCAAGACTGGCCGAACTTCTCATGGAATACTGAAAAGCTAATTTCCAAGCTGGCAGACGTCCGCCATCGGCAGGGCGTGCTGCTGGGTAAGATTGGTAATCTGGGCTTTGATCTGAGAAATGAGGCGGGCCTGAAGACTCTCACCAATGACATCGTTCATTCATCAGCCATAGAAGGTGAACTCCTCAATCCTGAGGAGGTACGGTCCTCTATTGCCCAGCGTCTGGGAATCGACATTGCTGGCTTGAAACCGGCAGGACGTGATGTGGACGGCATAGTTGAAATGATGCTTGACGCCACGCAGCTATATGCGCAGCCGTTGACTAAAGATCGACTCTGCGACTGGCACGGGGCTCTTTTCCCAATGGGGCGCAGCGGCATCAAGCGGATTACCGTTGCAGACTGGCGGCCTGCGGAAGTCGGAGCCATGCAGGTTATCTCCGGGCCCATGGGACGCGAGAAGGTCCATTTTGAAGCACCGGATGCGGATCGCCTTGAAGATGAGATGACCAGATTTCTGGAATGGTTCGAGAGCGAAGACGATACTGACCCGGTTCTGCGTGCCGGAATAGCCCACCTGTGGTTTGTTACCATTCACCCCTTTGAAGACGGCAACGGACGTATTGCGCGAACCATCGCTGATATGGCCTTGGCCCGTGCTGATGGAGCGGCAGAGCGGTATTACAGCATGTCCACTCAGATTGAGCTGAAGCGCAAGGATTACTATTCACATTTGGAACGGCAGCAACGCGGCACACCTGAAATCACCAAGTGGTTGGAGTGGTTTTTGGATTGCCTGAAAGAAGCCCTGATCAATGCCGAATCCACGCTGAGTCACGTACTCCATAAAGCCAGCCTGTGGGAACGGATATCCCTGCAGTCACCAGTAAATGAACGGCAACGTGGCGTACTTGAGCGCATGATCGATGAAAACTTCAAGGGATACATGAACTCTTCAAAATACGCCAAGCTGGCTAAGTGCTCCACGGATACAGCCCTGCGTGACATCAAGGATTTGAAGGAGCGCGGGATACTGGTCCAGAATCCCGGGGGAGGGCGGAGTACCAGTTATCGGTTGAGTGGATTTTCGAGTGAGGGCGCAAAACCTGAATCAGGAAAATAATTCTTCCAGATCCTTTCTGGTAAGCTTGCTTACAGATGATGTTGCGCCGCTTGCAAGAATCTCGGCCAAATCGCGCTTTTTATCCTGCAATTTAACAACCTTTTCATCGATGCTGTTCGTTGAAATGAAACGGTAGGCAAACACGTTTTTCGTTTGGCCGATGCGGTGGGTTCTGTCTACAGCTTGAGATTCAACTGCCGGATTCCACCACGGGTCCATTATGAAAACATAGTCTGCGGCGGTCAGGTTGAGTCCGACTCCACCAGCTTTCAGGCTTATGCAGAATACCGGAGGACCGTCCGGGGATTGAAAATTTGTGACCCGTTTCTTTCTGGTTTTTAATGGAGTCCTGCCGTCAAGGTATTCATATTCAATTCCTTCTGATTCGAATTCTTCCCGGATTAATTTCAGGAATTTTGTGAATTGTGAAAAAACAAGAACCTTGTGTCCTTCAGCTACAATTTTTTGGACATTTAATATCAATTCCGCCAGTTTGCCTGAAGCAGATTTCTTTTCCCCGATAAGTGCCGTATGGCAGGCATCCTGACGGAGTCGCAGCAGCCCTTCAAGGACCTTCATTTTTGATTTCCCAAGACCTTTTTGATCCACTTCGGCCAGTATTTCACTACGATAGTGGTCACGTATTTTATTGTATGACTTCAGCTGGGCCGGGGGCATGTCGCAAAATATTATGGATTCTTGCTTGGGCGGAAGATCTTTTGTTACCTGATCCTTGGTCCTTCGTAATGTGAAAGGGCGAATCAGCTTTTGCAGGAGTTCTTTTTGTTTTTCATCTCCCAGCGCAATGGTTTTGCTGAAGCGGTCATCGAATGATTTCCTGAAGCCGAGCAGCCCCGGATTGATGAAATTGAACTGGGACCAAAGTTCGTCAAGCTTGTTTTCCAGCGGAGTCCCGGTCATACAGAGTTTCCAGTCCGCATCGAGTATGCGTGCGGCCTTTGCGGTCTGCGAGTCTGGATTTTTTATGGCCTGACTTTCATCCAGAATCAGGTAATCCCATTTAGTTTCTTTGAGTATTTCAACATCAAGCCGCAGGATGCCGTAGGTAGTGAGGATTATATCGTATTCGGAAAATCCTGTTTCAAGTTCTTTCCTGCCCGGACCGGAATAATTCAAGACCTTGAGCTGCGGACAGAAACGCTCTGCTTCAGCTTCCCAGTTGAAAATAAGGGAGGTCGGAACGACTACCAGCGCAGTGGCTTTATTTTTTCTTTCCTTTTGCAACAGCAGCCAAGATAATACTTGAATAGTCTTACCAAGTCCCATGTCATCGGCAAGAATTCCACCGAAGCCGAATTGTTTTAGAAAGTCGAACCAGCATAGGGATTCGTGTTGATATGAACGCAGCGAGCCTTGCAGTCCTTCAGGAGGGGCGGTGGCTTTGATTTCTTGGAATGTTTTAAGTTTTTCCCTAAATTCAATAAAGTTACGGTCTGAATTTTGTATATCGGCTTCTTCGGCCAATGAATCAAGCAGCAACCCGTGAGCATTGTGGAAGCGTATGGCTGACTTGCGTCTCTTGCCTGAATCACCCACTGAAAGCAGGGGGCTGAACTTTTCCAGCCATTGAGCGGGCAGTATGCCGATTGAGCCGTCGGCCAGAGAAATGATTCTTTGTCCTTTCAAAAAGGCCCGGACCACCCTCGGCAGGGGGATTATGGTCTCGCCGAATGAAACATTCCCATCAAGGTCAAACCAGTCTATGCCGGATTTGACCCGCAACTGCGGTTGCGCTCCATTCTTTATTGTACGCTTGTCCTTGCCTCTTATGATCCATCCTGTTGCAGCCAGTGGAAAAAGTGTGTCCAACACCTCAAAAACAGATTTATTATCGTATGTGAGACCTGAATTAGAACGGGATATGCCCAGATCTTCAAGGCTGAAATACGCTTCTGCTTCCTTCAGCAGATCACGGTCCAGAATTTCCCATTTTTCAACATCCAGCAGTGATTCCCTTGGATCATTGGCCGCGACTTCAAATTCGTTGTATTCAAAAAACAGTTCTGCCTGAAATTCATCGGCTTTCAAGTCGATTTCAAGGATCGGCAATGGCTCAGAGTGTTGGGCTAAGGCCGGGGCTGTTTTTTCCGGTAGCTCAACCTGTGGGGGATTGTACTTTTTATTTGTTATCAGCTCCTCAGCATTGTTTAAATTATGGGCGTGAATGTAGATCTCTTTGGCCTGATCTTTAGGAACGTTAATTACCGGACTTTTAGACGCTTTTTCAGCCCATGAATAATCAGGACCTGAAAGAAAATAGAATTTTGATTCAAGCAGAATTGATAAAGGGTAGGTATTCATGAAGCACAGTTTGTCTATCTGGAAGGATCTGTCTTCAATATGAACAGTAGGGCAATAGCTAAGAGTTGAGCTTTGCTCATGTGCAGATTTTTTATCGAGGGAATATTCAAGGCTGACGTTATCTGTTGAACCTTCCTGTAATGTTGGAGCAATGAGCTTGTTGTTTTTTATAACCGAACATCTTTGAGTTTTTGCTAATAAGGGCAGGAGTCTCCCTGTGATATCCGAGTGCAAATAGGTTTTGCCAAAATTCTCTACAGTGGAAGAATTATGCCAGCTTCTATTGAATGAACGTTTGTGTTCAAGGCTTAGAATTATTTCAAATATTCTTCTGTCAGCTTCTGGCAGGTCCGGTTCATTGAAAATTTTGTATGTAATTTTTGATGTTGTCTTGCCTAGCTGACCGGATTTCAGCATTTTTTGTTTTATAGGATGGATATAAATATTATCGCGAACTATGTTCAGTTCATACCTCAGCATAAATTCGCCGGGAATTCCTTCCCAGCGGCAAGGGCCTTCATTCGTTTTTTCCCATTCGGGGAAAAGCAGCTCTTTCCAATCTTTATTGATTTTTTCTTTTGGTTTCGGCTTTCTCTTTTCGTGTTTACTGATGTATTCGTCCGCAGCAAGGATAGTCGCCCAGAGATGCTTGCATGGGTATCCCTTTGCAAAGTAAGGACAATCACAAAACACCTTGGCAGGGCTAGTGTTGTCGCTATCTTTACTTAATTCAACATAATAATCCGATGTTCCGCTTACAAATGAACTTACGTGGGTGGAAGTCGCGTTTGTGAGGTCAACGGCTTTTTCTTCAAAATATGCTTTTCCCCTTGCTTTTATTCTTGCGGGAAAATTATTTCCCAGTAACTTTTTCCAACTGCTGGGATATGATTTGTGTCCGGTCATCTTGTAAGTTCCTGCTGGTACTTTGGTGGCCGTTAGCCTGAATTGTTCTATGATTCCTTATTCTGATGAAGTGCCTGCAAATCAGAATCCTTGGACCAGATGAAGACTTCACTGTGCGGGTTCTGTTTACAGAATTTTTCCCAGTCTTTAATGATGATTAAATCTCCGAAGCTGGTGCCTTCTTCCTTTTTGGGTGTCTTGTCGCGCATGGCATAGTCGGGGAATTGGTCCAGCCATGACTCCATGGTATCTATGGATACAGTGCTGGTAGGACTCCATGGGGCTTCATTTGCTAATGTGGCCTTGATCATTTTCACAAAGCGTGTGGCCATTTCTCTACGGACTGCACTATTTCCATTTTGGGCAATGTGGTTTCCAGTTTCAATGATAGTTGCCATGGGGAGAAAAAGATTGCAGCCAGCTTCAACATGAGATTTAAGATCTTCCAGAGTTTTCTCGTGTTCTTGGCTTTTACTGGGAACGTTTAGAATTTCTAGAAAAATTGAAGTGTCAATCAAGCAGATTTTCATTATTCACCCGCCTGTTGCAATTCGTTAATCCACGCCAACGCCTTTTCTTTCTTTTCTTCCGGTGTAACTGAAGACTTAGCGAATTTCTCCACAATACGCTTAGTGGCAAGTTGTCCGAGCGGGCCACGTGCTGCCAGAGCTGGAAAATCACTGAGATCGGAAAGCTTTGTTAATTTACTGCTGCCGTCTTTTGCATCGCGGTAACAGAAGACTACATCACCAAGGGATTCATCCGGTACGGCGTCCATAAGGGCAGGATTGTGTGTGGACAGAAGAAGACGCAAATCGCGTTCTTCGGCAAGTTCATGCATTGCTTCAAGCAGATGTTTTGCGCGGCTGGGGTGAACTCCATTGTCTACTTCTTCAATGATTACAAGTGATCCCTTTGGTGCAGATAGTAAGGCTCCTGCAATAGCTAGGACGCGCAATGTCCCATCTGAGAGAAGAGAAGCTTCCCATTTCTTTTCGTCTCCACCAAAATTTTCTACTAGTTCCAGAAGGACTTTTCCCCGGTCGGTTTCGTAGAACAGGATATCTTTGATATCCTGTTCCGGCAGACTTTTGATAATGGAGAGAAGTTTCTTTTTGGGATTTTTATATTCACAAAGATTAAAAAGAACTCCTGACAGATTTCGTCCATCACCACGCATAATTTTTTCTGATTTGAATTCAGAACCGCGCATTAGGCTGGGAACCGGGTCAAGGAAAAGCATACCGCCTAATATATGTTGATATGACTTAGTTGTTTCAGGAATTTCCTTTTGTGACCTTTTGTGTTTTTCCCCGAAGGTTGCAGGGCTGTCTAACTGCGTAAAAACCGCCCTTGAATCAACGCATTTAACTATGGGCTTTACTCGTCCGACACTAAAATTATTATATTCTACCTTGATGTCCGTGTTTTGCTTTTTGGATGGCGATTTTATTTTGTAAAGCGGGACTATTTCTTCATTGTCTTCAATAGATTCATCAATGATATGCAGTTCATCTTCTCTAAGCTCCAGCTCAATTGTGAGCTGATTCCATTTACCGCTTTTGGAGCAACCAATAATAAACTTGGATTCACCGCAATAACCAATATCGCTTATTCGGCCACGCATGACTTGATCAGAATCCTGTACGGAATGGGTGATCTCCATAAGTTTGCGGCCTTCAGCAAGCCAATTCAGCAAGCGCACACCTTCTATGGCGTTACTTTTACCAGAGGCATTAGCACCAATCAGCAACGTCAATGAGGATAACGGCAAGGTGGCTTCTTTGAAGCTCTTGAAGTTTTTAAGAAATATATTTTTCAGCATGGTTATGCTCCTGTTTCATATGCTTTTATCGCAGAATAGATATGAGTCAAGTCTCAAATATATCGTAAACATTCAATATGAATTCATTTTAGCCGCATATCCTTTTTAATTCCCTCACAGCACCCTCAATATCCAGACACCCAACGCTAGCACCTGCATTGAGCAATTTCTCATCAAGCAAATAATCAAATTTCTCAGTTCCCTTATTTTCCAATCCACGAACAAGATCTATGGGAGCTGGTATTTTCTGGGATAAAATTTTTTGAATGCGTTCTGATAGTGACTCTGGAGTAATCTTATTCACCGTAAAGACAGGGCCGTACAAGTCTACAGCAAGGTTCTCTTTTTGCAGCATTAAGAAAATTGTAAAGCAGACTCTGTCCCCCTTCCAAATAGCGAA
This sequence comes from Desulfovibrio sp. UBA2564, assembly GCA_002340305.1. Taxonomy (GTDB): domain Bacteria; phylum Desulfobacterota; class Desulfovibrionia; order Desulfovibrionales; family Desulfovibrionaceae; genus Maridesulfovibrio. Next base: position 11,732 of record DDLU01000014.1, on the reverse strand, counting down.
GATGCTCTTGGAGCCACTGCTTAAAATTTTCCGGTTAGCCAGATCCATATCTAAATAAGCAGCCCGCGCCTGTGAGAGAAGTTCACTTGCTTGACCATCAAGAAATGGAATAAAGCTTTCTGACTCCAAGCAAACCTTCATTTCTTCACGAACTTTATCATGGATCATGGCCCCACCACCGCCATCAAATTTTGGTAGTTCCCCTCCCTCGGCAGGAGAGACCTGAACCAGCTTCCGATTCTCATCAAACGATTTAATCAACCAACGTTTACCTGCGAAGATCAAAAAAGAATTGGGAACAATTGGAAAACTTGCAGTTAATGTACCTAGAGTTTTTCCATCAGTGACAATACTTATTTCTTCAGGAGAGACAAAAGCGGCATAAAAACTATAATGCTCAACTATTCGCTCTCCTTTTCGGCCCAAAAGCAACGTTCCATCGTCTGCCTGAGTTAAGACCTCTTTAGCTGCAAGCACCTTTAGTAAATGCTTAAACATTTCGACATCAATATGACTGAATGGTCCTTTTCCGCACAAGTTTTCCCACGCAACAGCCGGATTAAGGCCACCGTGCTGAGCTATAGAGGATAATAGTTGTTGTATGAAAGTCGAGAGATGCAATCGGTTGGGTATTGGAGGCTCATTCCAACCTTTTACAAGCAGTTGAATCATGGCTACGGCTTGGACTGTTCTTAACCGGAGCTTTTCCGCTAAAGACAATTCAGAACCCCATTCTGCTTCGCGAATGTAGGTACGCAAAACAGCAGGGTCTCCTTCTTGTCTGCCGGAACGACCTATACGCTGACATAAGCTGGCTACAGAAGGAGGTGATCCTATTTGAGCAACGCTTTTTACACTTCCAATGTCTATTCCCAGCTCAAGCGTGTTAGTGCAAATGACCGAAGTGGGAAGAGACTGCTTCCTTAAACGATCTTCAGCTTCTTCTCTGATTTCTTTAGATAAACTCCCATGATGAGGGAAGAATTCGTTGGGGACACGTGCTAAATCGCTAGTCCTGCGTAGCTTATCTGACAAAAGTTCAACATTTTGTCTGCTATTAGCAAATGCTAAATTATTACTCCCCCTTAATGTCTTGAACAAATGGCCGCTAATAGCTTGCCACACGCTTTCATCTGAAGCGTCTTGATCATCCGGGCTACAAGTATAACCTCGAACCTGAACCATCAATTCACGGCCACCCATCTTGGATTCAATCACATCGCAAGGCAGAGAATTGTTATGCCGCAAGAATTCAGTAGCCTTTGACATATCACCAAGGGTCGCGCTTAGCCCGATTCGAGGAATTTTCTTCCCTGCAACCAAATCCACCCGATGCATCAGGCTTTGCAGCTGCATTCCTCGCTCTGTTCCTATGAAAGCATGCAACTCATCAACTACTACACGCCTTAAAGACCGAAAGACCTTTCTGATTTCTGGGTGACGCCTTACAAACAATGCCTCCAGTGACTCAGGGGTAATCAGCAGAATACTGGAGGGAGTGCTTAACGCCTTACTCTTTTTAGAGGCAGAAATGTCTCCATGCCATGCAAAAACAGGTAGTTCAGCATCTCTAGTTATCCCCTCCAATCGCTGATACTGATCGTTAATCAAAGCTTTCAAAGGAATAATACCCAGTATTGAAATTCCCTCTGGTTCTGAGCGCAAAACATCGCTAATTGCAGGTAAAAATGCCGTTTCAGTTTTACCACCAGCAGTTGATGCTGAAATAATTACATCCCGGTTGCAGTCTAAGATAGACCTAACTGCCTGCTCCTGAATATCACGGAGGTTGGTCCAGCCCTGTTTCCAAATCCATCTTTGTATTGATGGATGCAGGAGGGCAAATGCTCTAGATTCTGAACGAGGCAAGTTCATCATCTCCCGATGAATTTTCACTTGAAGCTAATATTCCGCAATCCTTATCGATACAGACGGTTCGCAACAATTCCTGCCAAGAAGCATCTTGGTTCTGTTCTAAAATTGCCAGCAGATCCAAAAAAGCTTTGATAGTATTACGTGGAGTTCTAAAATATTCCTGACCTATAGTGTTGTGACAATGTTCAATGAATTTAGCTAAAGCCTCATCAGGAACAGTATATTCATCTTCAACTCCATTTGCGAAAACATGACGCAAACGTTCCAGAAGCACATACATATCTTCCGGGGTCAAGTTTGCCAGATTGATAACAGGACCGCTCATATCAACATAGTCACCTGATGCAAAAGTATTCAGAGCGAGCCTAGATTGCAGGGCTTCATAGCTGAATAGGCCGCGTCTGGTATCAAGCAGAAAATCAGGTGTTCCGCCCATGAGGAAAGCTAATCCCTCACAGTTTGCCTGTAAGCAGTCATTCAAAATCCGAAGCAACTGTTCATAGTTGTTTTTCCGGCTTACTGAGTTGGTTATTTTATACAGGTTAACCATCTCATCCACACAAACCAGAAGGCCGCCATATCCGGCAAGACGAACAAACTGAGACAGTATTTTAAGGTGATCATACATAGACGCATCATCAACAAATGTTCTTACTTCAAGGGCTTTCTTGGCGTCAGTCTTTGTTGTGTATTCACCTCTAAGCCAACGGATAGCATTGGCTTTAGCTTGTTCGTCGCCTGAATCATGGGCTTCCCAATATGCATTAATTACATCCGCGAAATCATATCCCCCAACCATTTCTGTAAGGCTTTGCAGTCTATCATGTATAACTTCGCTGGTCTGGGTTCCTTTTGATCTGGACTCCTGAATGGCAGTAGAAATAAATTTTTCAACAACAGATGATAGAGCACCGCCTTCAGGCTTGGCTCTCGTTGCCATGTTTCTGATTAGCTCTCTGTATAAAGCCTGAGTTTGACCTTTTGACGAATAAAAACGTCTTTCCGGGCTCATATCAGCATGAACTGTGACCAGCTTTTTCTCTAAACCAACAGTCCGAACAAGGTTCATAAAAAAGGTTTTACCTGAACCATATTCCCCGATCACCATTCGAAATGAAGAACCGCCATCTGCAACTGTTTCAATATCCTGAAGAAGGCTTTTGACTTCAAGAGCGCGTCCGACTTGGACGTGCTGTAAACCAATCCGGGGGACAACCCCGGATCTGAGTGATTTGATTATTGCATCACGTTCTTTGGGACGTAATTTTTTTGGTTTACTCATGCCAGCATCTCCTCAAGGACTTCACGGTTAACTTCAATTTTTTCTTCATCAAAAAGAACTTCATCATCAAAATTATCAAAAGCGACTTCGTTTAATGACTCGACTGCTCCTGAAGGCATGACATGGTACTTAGCCATTAAAGCTTCAAATGCATCTCTTTCCCATACATCCTTGCTGCCGAGTTCTTCCAAAAGATCTTTGAAAAGCATGTCCAATCCATAAAAGTCGCTTGCATCAGCTATTTGCGGTTCCGGTTCATCGATTTCTTCTGCAAAAACATCTTCAAGAAGTCCTGCAACTTCTTTAGTCTGCTCCCGTTTAAGCTGAAGTTTGGTGACATCTAATACGACTTCATCCTCAGAACCGGAATCAGGTCTTGCAGGAATTGAATATCCTGTTTTAGCTGAATCTGCTTCCTTCACTGTGACAGGCTGGCTTTCACCGCTGGCAAGAAAGCGGTGAAGCTGGATCTGAACATCACTTGGGTCCATTCCCATTGTTTTATATACCTTTTCAAGCATTTTGATTTCTTTTGGATGGATAATTCCATCTGCACCAGCGACTGTGATCAAAAAATCAGCGATTCCTTCACGTTGTTCGGCAGTAAGCTTACCTAGCTTGGCCTTCAGGTCTGCCATACTTGCCGGTCGCCCTACGATCCATTCAAAAAATGCGGTCAGTCGTAAAGAATCAGCTTGGTTTAATCCCAAAGCAGAAGCCAGATGAGAATTCAGGGCAGACCGTTCTTCCTGCGACACATCGCCATCGGCAGAAGCCACTAACCCCGCCAACTGAACTAAAGCTACAGCTTGATGATAGCCATGCCCCGGAACAACATCCTGACCGTTCAGCAGAGTAAAAATAGAAATATCTTCACCGGAAGTCGGAGTTTTTCCTCCATATCTGGGGTCAGGTTCAACTCCAAACCCAATCAACGCCAAAACATTCGCAAGCTGTACAGCTTCAGCCTTGGTAAGCTTGCCGGAAGACTTTGTGGGCCAGATCTCAAGAAAAGCATCTGTAGGAACAGTGCCTGGCTCATTGGTAGCCAACGCTTTTTGGCATATTTTTCTAAGTATATTTAGTTCGGAAGAATCTCGTTTGGAAGCGATTGAAGCGGGGAGAAGAGAGACTCCAGCAATCCCAGTTGCAGCTTCAGGATCTTTACCCACAAGTCTGCTGTAAGGGTCCAGTTCCGCCATGCTTTGCTCCACTAGTTCCCATAAACTACTAACAGGACGTTTCAAGCCACTGGGGTCAGGAAGATCAATTGTTGAGTTGGCACCGCGTAAAGCAGAGCTTGCTGGATGGTATTCCAGCTTTATTTTTTTCTTATTTGGCGGAACAACCATCCCTTCACCATATTTTGCGCGATACAATTCTTCAAATAATGAAGCAAATTCATCAGGACAACGTTTAGCGGGAACTCGTAATTTAGTTTCTGGGTCGCGTAGAGACCATTCCAAAGCTAAATCTCACGGAATAGGTTTTTTATTTACAACACATTTTCCCAACTCAACCTTGAAACTTGGAGAATAGCTCCCTCTGGCTATTAAATTAGGATTAATTTTTGGTTCATAAGCGTCTTTTCCGAGAGCAACATTAATTATCCCTAAAAGATTTTCAGCATAATTACGAAACGATCGATTGTCACTGTAGACAGAAAGAAGAGCACTTATTTCATCTCGTATTGTTGCCATTTCTTTTTCAGAAGGATCATCAACCAAAAATCGTCTTTCAAGACCATAAAAAAATAAGAAAACATATCCAATATAAGCATCTTTAACTCTACGCCCCTTTTCAAGCCAGTCTATGTAAGCAGACCGTGCTTCAGCGGAGATATCGCTATATGAAGGCCAGTAGGACATTCCATAATTATTAATACAAGAACGGTTCGGACTTCGTGGGAGATCAACATTAATAAGAGAGGGGTCAGCTCCATATCTGTCGGAAGGTCCAGACTGAACGTACAACATCCCACCTTTGATTGTCTTTCCATGAATTGTAATTTGTTTTCCCGGCGGAACCCAGCGTTCTTCTTTAATTTTGTTTTGAGAGTTAGATTTCGCAGCATAATTTTGCTTAACACTTTGCTGTGCTGTAAAATCAAATTGAGACGTAGGCTTTTCCGTAGTGGAAGTAGTTTTTTGGCGTTTAGTCGTTTTCTTTTCATCAGGTCTAGTCGACTCAACATAATCTTTTATTGCTTTTTCAGCCGGATCAGAACGTTTACCAGCAATAGCCCTGAATATCATCGCTAAAATTTTAAACACTGAATAAATAAACCCAACAAAAATAAGAAAAACGATAACCTTAGTCACAAGCTCCACCCTTATTTTAAACTTAAAAACTCGCAAGGACGGTACAACTAAATTATCTTAATATCAACCAACTCTTCCTTGAGGTGTACTTCTACTGGTCTGGATGCTTAGCCATAATTTTATAGAAAATATAGAAGCTCAAGAACGCAACGAATAAATAACTTTTCAAATGATGCTCAACGACAGACCTATAATTTTGCAGTAAAATTTGTCTTTTTCTGGCTCGATCTGTCTTTATTTGTCCTTCCCTGTCTTTATCTGCGACTTTTAGAAATTATGTGGAATCAGAACCCAAAGACAAAAAAGGACAGAAAAAGACAAGAATTCTCATATCCGCTTAAAAACAAAGTTTGAACTGTTGCAAAATATGCAACAGTTCAAACTTGTTATTACCTCACAAGCCCGACACCCCGACCTCTGCTTTTCTTAAACTTCCACATTAACTTTTTCATCGAACGAGCAATTTTTCCAACTCGGTCAATACTCTTTCCAATTCGCTCTGCAAGTCCCGGCAGCCTTGTATTTCTTGCTCCAAGGCTACTATTTTGGCGTCTTGTGCTGCCAGCCGCCGGGACTGCTCCCGTTCGATCCGGTTCATCAAATCCAATAAGCTCTGCTGTAATTCGTTCATGGCTTAATCCACTATGTATAAAGCTGCATCCCCGTGCTTGGTCATCGTTGTTTGGATTTTCATGCCCTTGGGGAAAATTAGGTACTTCTGTCTCCCTTGAACGTGCGGATAGATTCCCCAGTCCATCAGGATCTTTACCTTTTTCTGCTTTTCCGTGAGCTTGATTGAGGCCAGTTGGGATTCTTTCAGGCTTTGCGTTATTGCCTGCAACTTCTTTACCTCCCACTTCTCCCAGATCATGGTCCCGCCGATAATCGTCAGGCAGACCAGAATCGTGAGGGCTATGGAGACCAGCAGCGGGATACGTGAGGTTGTTTTTAAGCTTTCGATCAAGCTTTCCTGACGGCTCCTGACCTGAATAACTTCTGCTTTTATAGCGGCTTCGATGGTACTCAGCTCGTGTCTCGCGGATTCCTGCAACTCGCTGCTCAAGTTCTGCAATTCTTCTTGAATTATCTGCTTGGAACTTTGCGCTTGCTCGTCCATCTGCTGCTTCATTTTCTCGGCCAAGTTCAGCGCGTTGTTTGAATTCTTCGGCTGTCCATGATTCTGCTTAAAGTACTCCTTTTAAGCGGATACGGTTGTTTTTGCGTTTCTGGGAGACGGTATCGTTATCGTCTTTCGGTATTTCAATTGTGATGTATTCCTTGCCCTTGCGCGGCACTGCAAAGCCGAACTCTTCCAGCGTATTGATGATGTCCTGCCGATTATGGATAAGACCGGCCTCAACGCCCTGAACAATGGCCTCGGTCACTGTGCGCCGGATCTCTGAAGCATTGCCGGATTTGTAGCTTTGAATTGAGCTGCCGGGCCTGACCAGCCTTGCGCGCTTCAGCTCATCAGGCCGCGCCCAGTTGCGGCGGCGGTTCTGAAGCTCGTACCAAGGGTTGTATTGTTTGTCCCATCCCGGCGGGCAGGGATTGAAGGCTTTATCCGTGCGCAGCTCGGTGCGCGGGATCACGAAATGCATCTCATGATGTCCAGCATGGCTGTGCCGAACCCAAAGGATGGAATATTGATCCGGCTCCATCCCGGCGAAGGCCAACGATTCAAAGCTGTCCATGAGCTCTTTTTCGTCTTCGGGCGTGACTTCATCACCCGGAGCCCACGAGATAACGCCGGATGTGTATTTCCATTTGCGGGCGGTGGTATCGATGAGGTCACAGACTGAATCAGGATCACCACGCAAAACTTCCGGCGGCGTGATCTTGCGTCTGGTGTCATGTTGGCCAGTCACATATCCGATGACCTTGGAACCCCGCCCGACTCCGTGCCGGAAGACCTTCATAAGCATTTGAACTCTTCCCGGATTTCGAGCAGGACCAGCACAACCTGTGCGGCCTCGGCATTCTTTTTATATGTATTGGCCCAGCGAGCGATTTGATTCAGATTGTTGCCGATGCGGGCCAGATGGATGATCTTCTGCCTTTCGACTTTTGTCTTCCTGACGCGGGGGCGGTTGAGCTGCACGCGGACAAAATCTCCGAGGCTTATGCCTTCCGCTTCAGCCTGAATTTTGAGCAAGTGCTTTTCCGTGGGAGTGACCCGCGTGTTCACGAACTCGGTACGCTTCTCTTCATTCTTCATGGAGTCCAACCCTCGCAGAGAATGGAGTGTTCGCACGGCTCTAAAAGCAAGAGGGATCGAAGGGAGATTTCTCCCTCGCCAGTTCCCAATGTGAAACATTGGGTAAACTGGCTTGGACAACAATTACGCATCAATCCGTGTGCTGCTTGGCCGCTTTTTTCAGCTCGAAAGACCGTCGCAGGGTTGACTCCATGGAAGAATTTGAGCGTCATGGAACCCAAAAATGTATAGAACTCTAAAATACGTGTCATAGACGTCATAGCCGTCATTCCTGTTGCATTACATTGATATTGTTTAACTTTTCTGCGGTGACATCTGGTGACGCCTGATTTTCAGGTGTCACTCCAGCCGTCATTCTCGTATCTATTTGGATTTCATTACTTTTGTCGGGTTCAGTGACGCCTGTGACGGGTATGACGCCTTTTTCAGCAGGAAAGTATTGGGAGAGCGTTTTGATGATTTCCGGGGTGATTTTGGCACCTCTTTCGCGGCTGTTGCGTCCGATTTCGATGCCCAGTTCTTTGTAACTTTTGCCCACAGCATCCGCTTTCACATGGAAAGAATCTGCCAAATCTTGATTCAGAAATTCCACAATTTTTGATGTCGGCAACAAGCTCTGATTGAGGTCCTTTGAAAGGACAACGGTGGCCCGCGCAACTCTGCGCCCGATGGTCGAAGTTTCCTGAAATTTGTTCCCGGCAGAAAGCAGAGGCCAAACCTGTCTCTGCTGCTTCTCAAGCCATTCCATCAAATGAATCGTTTTTTGAATCGACTCTGGGAGAACCGCACATAGTTCGGATTTGCCTGCGCTCCAGCAATCAAGCATGTGGATGATCAGCGAGAGCTTGAAAAATGCACCGCGCAGTTTTGGGGCCAGAGCTTCAAACTGTTCCAACTCCGGCTGATACCAGTGCGCCAGAACCTGCTGGTCGTACCACTCCTGCACCAAATCACGCGCAGCGTCTGACAAGCTGATAATTTGCGGCGAATCTTCAGGCTCGAAATTCAAGCCCTGCGCTTTATGAATGAATCCATGAATGTGGTCCGCTCGGTGAGTTTTACCGGCTTGGGAAAGCGTCCGGTCTGGATGCCTTTCCACCAAGTTGTCTTGGAAACAGGGATGACTTTCAGGACATCTACAAGTCTTACAAAGCCCGTATTGGGCAGATGGTATGCGGTGTGATTGGTTTCGGTTCGCATAGTTTTTCCTCCGTGTTTTGACGTTTCGGAGGAGCCTACAAGAACCGGATTTGTTTGCTAGACGGGTAAAAGGGATGAAGGGGGTAAAATCGTAAAATTAAATTCTAAACCCCTGTATTAAATGAGTATGTTTTTAAAGGCAGGAGGGGTAAAATAGCCTTCTTTAATAGTTTTTACCCCCTAGGAGGAACCGTCAGTGTGTTTTACTGTGTCGGGAACACACTTCCATGCTTCACGATTCGCAGAGCCGAATTCCTTTTCATTCTGATCCGGGTAGTTCGATTTGATGCGCTCGAAAAAAGCATCTCTTTTGATCGTCACCGGACTGGATGAGTTGACCGTATTTTCCCGGATGATATCGCCCATGGCTGAACAGGCAGCGAGATACCATTTTTTCCAGCCGCTCTTGTTTATGATTTCTTCTTTCTCGGCCAGCTTGGTATCTAAAGATTCTATTTTTTGTTCAAGGGTAGCGATATACTGATCTGTTGTCAGACCATTGTCATGGAGTTGATTTGTTATGCTTTCAGTCTTTGATTCAGATGGTTGTGAGGAAAGAATGGAATGACGTTCAAGTTTTCTTCCCTCGAATACCTGTTCCAAAGTCCTGTGCAGCCATAATTGCTCAAAATTAGAGTAAGTTGACTTACATGAAATAAAGAATGATGCAGCTGCAAAAACAAGCAAGATTATTTTTATTGGCAATGAAAAATTTAATGTTACGGCTCCAAGTAATGAAAGGACAAAAACTAAGCCATATAGAACATTTATTTCAAAAAGTATAAGGGTAAGCATAGTCATGCGAAATGCTTTTCTTTTCAGTTTGGAAATCATAATTAACCCCTTTAGTCTATTGCTGGAACTTCTGTTTTATTTCTTAAAGCATCCAGAAAATCCGCCCACCACTGCATCATTTTGCGGCGTTCCGGCAGATAGTCGGCGTGGTTATATGCTGCTCGCACGCTGTTTCCTTCTACGTGGGCAAGCTGTCTTTCGATTACGTCCGGCTTCCAGCCATTTTCATTAAGGTTGGTTGAGGCCATGGAGCGGAAGCCGTGTCCGGTAATTTCTTCTTTGCTGTAACCGAGGCGACGCAGGGCACCGTTAACGGTGTTTTCGCTCATGGGGTATAATTTACTGCGGATGCTGGGGAACAGGTATCTACCCTCGCCTGTAAGCGGTTTCAGCTCGAAGAGGACTTCCAGAGCCTGCCGGGAAAGCGGTACAATGTGAGGACGGCGGGCTTTCATCTTTTCTGCCGGGATTCTCCATTCGGCAGCATCAAAATCTATTTCTTCCCATTCGCCATGGCGCAGCTCTCCGGGACGGACAAAAACAAGTGGGGCGAGCTGCAAGGCACATTTGGTCATTGTGTTGCCTTGGTACTCGTCAATATTATTGAGCAGAGGGCCGATCTGCTTGGGGTCGGTGATGGTCGCCATGTGCTTGTGTTTTACCGGGGGCAGGGCTCCTTTGAGATCTGAAGTAGCGTCGCGAGTTGCGCGGCCGGTTGCGACGGCATAGCGCAAAACCTGTCCGAGAATGCTGCGCACACGGTGAGCTGTTTCGAGCGCACCTCGGCTTTCGATCCTTCTGAGGACTTTCAAAACATCCGGCGGTTCAATCTCACTTACAACCATTTTGCCGATCCAAGGAAAGCAGTTCAGCTCAAGGCGTCTGATAACTGTTTGGGCATGTCCTTTGGTCCAAGTGCTTTTAAATTTGGTATGCCATTCGCGGGCTATTGCTTCGAATTCATTTTCTCCGCTTACTGTGGCTTGCTGGTCTTTTCTATATTCTGAAGGATCAATATCGCGTTCAAGGATTTTTCGCTGCTCGTCGCGTTTGTCTCTGGCGTCTTTCAGGCTTGTGGCCGGATAGGAGCCCAGTCCTATCATTTTGCCTTTGCCGTTGAATCTGTATCTATATCTCCAGAGCTTTGATCCGTTAGGTCGGATTTCCAGACAAAGTCCGTTCGAGTCAGTTATGCGGTAGAGTTTTTCTTTTGGTTTTGCAGCTTGAATCTGCTTCACAGTTAGAGCCATAAGACCTCCATTGTTTTGTGAGTACCTATTTGCGGGTAGATGTGAGTACACCTGCGTGGTCCGTCGTGAGTACGCCCATCCGTACTCACACAAAACTATGGTTGTCAACGCGCCTAACTGGACATTGGCGAACGTCCCAGAAACAACAAAACCCTTGCTATTTCTATGAATAACAAGGGTTTGTCGTTCTTCTTTGAACCGTATTGGACAGTATGAAATCAATGAAATGGTGGAGGCGGGGAGAATCGAACTCCCGTCCGAGAATGATCCACCAAGATGTCTACAGGTTTAGTTCCAGTATTGTATCTCGCCCATATGAACGCCCTGAAACAGGCAACATATAAGCCAGCACGTGCTGGGTTCTCGCCCTCTCACGGACGTGCAACGCGAGAGTAGCCAGCCTGATAGGGTTGTTGTCAAAGCTAATATCAGACATCAAAGCTATGACATGGCAAGCTTAATTAAGCTGCCATTGCGTAATCGTAATTGTCGTTTGCAATTATGATTGTGCCGCTTTTTACGTGGCCAGCGGCGCCACGACCTGCAACCTTGGCTTCATTCACCCCCGTCGAAACCAGTGCGCCCCCATTTTTTCAAAGAACACTTCCTATTTATATATATACATGCAAGCTGATGATGCAAGTGGGGTGAGTAAAAAAGTTCACTCCTCTTCATATATACACGCAGGAATATGATGCAAGGGTGTGTGCATCAAACTGAAATTTGTTCTTACCTATGTACTAAAATGGCCTTTTGTCAAATATATTTTGTAACTCGACTTTCGGAGATAA
>DDLU01000126.1 GCA_002340305.1 Desulfovibrio sp. UBA2564 | reverse complement strand
GTGCTGATAAGTTCCACACCGAAGCCAGCCAACCCAGCCGCAAATTCAGCAAGCCCGGACTTGTCAGTAACACTGATCACTCCGCGCTTTACAGGCAACATATCCATAACACATCTCCACGTTGTTTTTTTGTGGAGTTGTGCCGGATTTATTCCGTAAAGGCAAGTTCCGGGCCGATCTTTCTCGCCGGTAGTTGGTCCCCGTCCCCGAACCACATGAACAGGAACGGGACCAACCGGGAGGGGAGTCGGCTATATATAAAGGATCTGTGTGAGCTAAATCTGGCCCAGCAGTTCCTTAGCCGCTTCATTTGCGGGATCCTTTTCAAGGATCATTTCAAGCTGCTCGACAGCCTTATCCTTCTGCTCCATGCAGATATAAAGACCTGCGAGGGAATAGCGGACTTCGTGCTTTTCGGGATCAACTTCGAGGAACTTCTCGAGGAAAGGAACAGCTTCAGCCATTCTTTCGGCCTCATGACCGATCCTGATGATGCCGAAAAGAGCAACCATATTGCTGATATTGATGTCGAGAGCTTGAGAAAAGTTATCAAAAGCTTCGTCCTGACGGGAAGTTTCCATTTGGATCAGGCCCATACCGGCAAGGCTCTTGTCAGTGGCTTCCACTGAATGAGCTTTTTCGTAAAGGGACATGGCGGCATCATAGTCACCACGCTGGACTGCGATGGTAGCAAGCCCGATGTAAGGATCAGGATGTACTCCGTTAGATCCGGCAGCCTTCTTGTAGTAATCTTCAGCCTTATCCAGTTCGCCCATGAACAGATAACACTCACCGAGTTCCTTGTTAATTTCATAATCTAAATGACTCATAATTCCCCTCCGGAAATTTTATTTACCGCCGGACAATCCAAAGCGGCATTTTTTTCGACCCCTAAGGGTCTGCCTGACTTTATGCATAGTGCGTGCCAAAATAAAACAAACCACTCTTACATTATATAAAAGAAACTTATTTCACGGTGCCTGATTTCCGACGCTTACAGTCACGCACCTACATATCTTCAATATTAAATCAATTAATTCGATAAGTTACAAAAATGGAACAACTTTTGCTTAAGACAGAACACAACAAAACATCAATATTTTCCCACCTAAAAAGGAAACAGGGAATTTTTTGCAGGAGGATATAAACATGAAAGGACTTTTCGGAAGCCACATAGAATTGACAGGCAAAGTACTCGACCTGAGATTGCAGCGTCAAAACCTTGTCTCCTCCAATCTGGCTAACGTCAACACCCCCGGCTACAAGGAAAAACGTTTAGAATTCGAAGAAGACCTCCAAAAAGCTTTAAACCTTGATGCCAGAGGCAAGATGACCAAGACCAGCAAGATGCACATCCCAACAGCTTTTGATTCCAACAAGTTCGAAGGAGACGTTATCTCCAAGTTCGAACCCAGGGTCATCCACGGTGAGAACAGAGTCGATATGGATAAAGAGATGGTCGCCATGGCCAAGAACACCCTTTATTATAATGCCCTCTCTCAGGTTATCGGGAAAAATTTTCAGGGTATGACCAAAGTCATTCAGGATGGAGCAAGATAATGAACTTCTTCACAGCACTTGATATCGGAGCTTCGGGACTCAAAGCCCAGCGCGAATACCTGAACGTCGTATCCATGAACATGGCTAACGCCAAGACTACACGTACAGCCGATGGCGGTCCCTACCGCCGTAAGAGTGTTTCCATGGAGTCCAGCCCTGTCCTTTCACCGTTTGAAACTGCCATGAACCAGCAGCTTAATCAGCAACTTCGAGGCGTAACAGTCAGGGGCATTGTCTCCGACACCCGCCCCTTTAAAGAAGTATATGAACCCAACCATCCTGACGCTGACTCAAAGGGTATCGTTAAATATCCAGATATTAACGTAGTAGAAGAGATGGTCAACATGATCACCATCAGTAGATCTTATGAAGCCAATGCGCAGGCAGTGGACTCCGCCAAGCGGATGTTTAACCGTGCACTGCGAATCGGAATGGGCCAGTAATCCTTGGCAGATTCATAAACGACGGATTTCCGACTTTCAAAAAGGAGCACAACATGTCTATCAGAAACGTAGCAATGCAGGCATATGGTAATGCCATCCAGAACCAGCAGAAATTTGACAAAAAGTTCGATAAGACCATGGACCTGCACAAGGCCGAACCGAACTCTTTCTCAGAAACTCTTACTGATTCCATTAAAAGCGTAAACGAACTTCAGGGCCAGAAAAAACAGATGATCGAGGAATTTGCTTCCGGCAAAACCCAGAATGTTCATGAGCTTATGATCTCCCTGCAAAAAGCAAGCGTCGCCATGACCATGACCAGCACCGTGCGCACCAAAGTTATGAGTGCTTATCAGGAAGTCATGAAAATGCCGTTCTAGACCTGACAGACCGCTCCTTTATCTGTTCAGCAAATACCGCTACCACGAATCTCTGCTACGGGAATCGTGGTAGCTTTCATATGTCTTCCGCCGTGACATTTTTTTGTCACCACGCTCTCCGTCCTCCCCTACAGCTTTCAAAACCACACCCAACACACTAATATAACTAAACTATTGCCTATTGGCTCACTATCTGCTTAAACAAATGAAAAATCGTCAGGAGTTTAAGTATGCCAAATTTTATCACTGAGTATCTGAGTAAATTTCAAGGATTCTGGTCTGACCGTACAGTCTCCCAGAGAATAATGATCGGAGGACTTGCAGCTACAGTTGTAATTGCATTTATCCTCATGGTCTTCTGGCTCAACCAGACCGAATACCGCGTTCTCTACACCAAACTGTATTCAGAAGACGCTTCCCGCGTTGTTTCCATCCTGCAATCCACCAAAGAGCCTTACAAAATTGAAGATAACGGCTCTACAATTCTGGTTCCTGCGGACCGGGTTTATGACTTGCGTCTGAAAATTGCCGGTGAAGGTGCTCTGCATGGTCAGGGAATAGGTTATGAAATTTTTGATGAGGTCCAGATCGGACAGACGGACTTTATCCAGCGCATCAACTACCAGCGCGCACTTCAAGGCGAACTGGCTCGTACAATCAGCGAATTCCCTCAGGTAGAGCGTGCCAGAGTCCATCTGGTTATGCCTTCCAAATCCCTTTTTATTGAAGAACAGGTTGATCCTTCGGCATCTGTTGTACTTAAGCTCAAAGAAGGAGAAAAGCTGGCTGACAAGCAGATCAAAGGCGTATTAAACCTCGTTGTTATGTCCGTTGAAGGACTGAAACCTGCACATGTAACCATTACCGACATGCGCGGGCAGGTTCTTTACCAGCCTGAAGATGATGGAGGGCTCGGCCTTAACATCACCAACAGCCAACTCGAATATAAATCCGGCCTCGAATCCAAGATTGAGCAGCGCATCCAGCGGCTGCTCATGCCTATCGTCGGTCCGGACAAAGTTATCGCCAAGGTTAACGCAGATCTCGATTTCAGACAGCGCACCATTAAAACAGAAGCATACGACCCTGACGGTCAGGTTGCCCGCTCTGAACAGACCAGCGAAGAGACCACACGCGGCACTGCTAACGTTGACGGCGGAGTGCCTGAAGCCAACTTCAGAGGTGACGGTTTCACCGGTACTGCAACCACTCAGGATACCAGCCGCGAAACCCGCACCACCAACTACGAAATCAATAAAGAAGAACAGCAGATCATCGTTCCGGTCGGCGAACTCAAGCGCCTTAGCGTAGCAGTTATTGTCGATGGTACTTACACTAAAGATCCTGAAACAGGCGAAATGACCTATGTACCCCGCTCTGAAGAAGAAATGCAACGTATCAGAGAACTGGTCAGCTCCGCAGTAGGATACGATGAAGTGCGCGGTGATATCGTTGAAGTCTCCAACATGTCCTTCGGCATGCAGGACCTGTTCGGTGACGAAGGACTCATGCGCACCATGCTTGAATACGCACAGCGCCTTGGTAAGCCCTTCCTCAACGGTCTGCTTATCTTCCTCTTCCTGATCCTCGTAGTACGCCCGGTAGTCATGGCTCTGATCAAACCCCGTGTCACTGAAGATGAAATTGATGAGTTTGCCGGACTGCCCGAAGCAGGAGAAAGACTTGCAATTGATGAAAGCGACCTTGACGAAGAGGCTCTTGATACGGCACGTAGACTGGAGAACGCCAAGGCTCAGGCTCTGCAACTCTCGGAAAAGAACATGGATCAGGCTGTGCAGGTGCTAAAGAGCTGGCTGAAGCAGGAGGCAGCTTAAATTGTCAACGCCGTTCACCGGTAATCAAAAAACAGCTATCGTACTTCTTGCCCTCGGGGACAAGTTTACCGCTGAATCCTTCAAACGCATGAGCCGCAAGGAAATTGCGGAAGTATCCAAAGCCATGCTGGAAATGGATTCAGTACCCAAAGAACAGGTTCTTGAAGTACTAAAAGAGTTCAACGAAACTCTGGCATACGGAGCTGAACTCCTCATGGGTGGAGCCGATCAGGTCAAAAGACTTCTCAGCAAATCCCTTGATGAAGAGACCGCAAAATACATTCTGGATAAGCTCGACCTTGAAAGCGGACCTGCTCCGTTTCAGGAACTCCAGAACGTCAGCCCCAAGATTCTGGCTCAGATTCTCAGAAACGAGCACCCGCAGACACTGGCCCTTATTATCGGCCACCTGCATCCGGATCAGGCAGCAGACCTCATTGCCAACCTGCCCGGCGGCGTAAGGGCCGAAGTGCTCATGAGACTTGCCAAACTTGAAGCGGTCGCAGAAGAAATGCTCATGGAAGTTGATAGAGTTCTGCAAAGTCAGCTCATCGCCATGGGCGGTAAAGAAGGTAAAAAAGTGGGCGGCGTACCTGCAGTAGCAGAAATCCTCAACGCCGTAGACCGCTCGACAGAAGAGGAAGTTCTTTCAGAAATCGAGGAAGAATCCACCCAGATGGCTGAAGAAATCAGGAACCTCATGTTCGTTTTCGAAGACATCAAGGGACTGGACGACCGCGCGATCCGCGAACTGCTCAAGGAAGTTTCCAACGAAGAGCTTACCACCGCACTCAAGGGTGCCTCCGACGATTTACAGGAACTCTTCTTCAAAAACATGTCCGAGCGTGCTTCCAATATGATCCGCGAAGACCTCGAAATCATGGGACCTGTTAAACTTTCCGATGTGGAAGGTGCACAGCAAAATATCGTTAAGAACATCCGCCGCCTTGAAGATGAAGGCCGGATTATGATCAGTAGAGGTTCAGGAGATGTCTTTGTCTAAGACTGAAGACAATAAGTTCTACACCGGTAGAGTCATCATGGGTCTTGATTCCAACAACAAGACTCAGGAAATGACCATACAGGAAATGGAAGGCAAGAAAAAGCCGACCTGGAACGAGGACACTGACCGCGAATACTACGAGCGGGTCAAAGGTAAAGCCCAGAACATGGCCAAGGAAATCATTGCCAAGGCCATGGCTGAGGCAGAAACTATCAAGACCAATGCTCAGGAAGAAGGCTATGCTGCCGGACAGCAGCAGGCCGCTCAGGAAGCTGAACAGCATCTGCTCGGATTCAGCCAAAATGTCGCCCAGACTCTGCAATCAATTCAAGACCAGTCACGCAATGTGATGATGGCCCAGTCCGCTGATTCCATCTCGCTTGTTTTCATGGTCATTGAAAAGACACTGGCTGTTGAAATGGAAAGCCGCAGGCAGGAAATTCTTGCCTCGCTGCTTGATGACGCATTGAACCGCATCGATTCTCAGACCCAGCTGATCATCAAAGTTTCCCCTGCTGATAGTGAAATCATCGGCCCCCTGCTCGAACAGGCACAGGCCGATCATCCTGACCTTGCTAAATGGCGAATCAAACCAGACCCGACCATTGATAACGGCGGAATAGTTGTAGAAGCAACCGATGCCATGATCGAAAACACCATAACCTCCCGCTGGGAAGGTGTTCAGGAAATTCTCGGACAGCTTTCACCCGGAACTGGAGAATAGACATGGCGGACATGAAAGGCTGCACCCAACTCCTTGCCAATCTGGATCCCTGCCGCAGTTACGGCCGTGTCAGCAAGGTAGTAGGACTCATCGCTGAAGGTAAAGGCATCAAAGCCCCGCTGGGATCAGTGTGCCAGCTAATTCCTGAACACGCTGACTCACCGATTGCTGCTGAGGTTGTCGGATTCAAAGACGGAGCCTGCCTGTTCATGCCCTACGGGGAAATGCACGGTATCAGCCCCGGCAGCTTGATTGAAAACTCCAAAACCCCGCCCAAGGTACCGGTTGGCATGAACCTTCTCGGCCGTGCTGTAGATGCCTTTGGCGAACCAATCGACGGCAAAGGCCCTATCATCCCTGAATCATACAACGACCTGCACCGCGATCCACCGAACCCGCTGGAGCGTCCCCGCATCAACGAACCGCTTGATGTCGGAGTAAAGGCTATCAATGGTCTCCTGACGCTTGGTAAAGGCCAGCGTATGGGTATTATGGCAGGTTCCGGTGTCGGTAAATCGACACTGTTGTCCATGATGGCCCGTTATACAATGGCAGACATTAACGTCATCGCCCTAATCGGCGAGCGTGGACGCGAGGTTGTGGAATTCATCGAGCGAGACCTTGGACCGGAAGGACTGGCCCGCTCCGTACTGGTTATTGCAACCTCTGACAAAAGTCCCCTTATCCGTATGCGTGCGGCATACACAGCCACCGCTATTGCCGAATATTTCCGGGACCTGAACAAAGATGTCCTCCTGATGATGGACTCCGTCACCCGTTTTGCCATGGCAGGACGCGAAGTAGGCCTCGCAGCAGGCGAACCTCCTACCCGTGGCGGTTACACTCCCTCTGTTTTTGCCCAGCTGCCTAAACTTCTGGAACGTGCAGGCAAAAACCCGCATGGCTCTATCACCGGAATTTATACCGTACTTGTTGACGGTGATGATTTCACTGAGCCTATTGCTGATGCCGTTCGTTCTATCCTTGACGGTCATATCGTACTTACCCGTGACCTAGCGGACCAAGGACATTACCCATGCATTGATGTTCTCAAAAGCGTCAGCCGTGTTCGCGGCGATATTGTTCAGGGCGATATTGTAGCCGCCGGACGCAAGGTCCTCGGCCAGTTGGCGACTTTCCGTAAAGTTGAAGATATGGTCAACATCGGAGCCTACCAAAAAGGCGCCAATCCAGAAATTGATACTGCGATTAAAATGGTTCCTTCAATCAACGAGTTTTTGCAACAATTGATCGAAGACAAACAGACCATTGATGAAAGCTTCGCAAAATTGATGGAACTCGCTGCGGCAAGCTAGATCTCTAACGTCTTTGTCCTAAAGTGACAAAATTCTCTTTTATTCCCCAACTAATGCATTATCTTTTTTTACTCATGGAAAAGTTACGCTTTTTTTGCTAAATAAAGGTTGCGATAGCTTAACTATTAGAACTCAAAAAAGCAGCGAACCAAAATGAAGACTTTCCTGATAAAAGCATTCCTCGCCTTCACCATGACAGTCAGCATACTAACAGCCACCATTACTGCTGCGGCTCCACTCACTGTCACCCTGTCTCCGGCAATGCCACCCCTTTCATTTGTGAATAGTGCAGGAGAAGCTGACGGTCTACTCGTCGATTTCTGGAAGGAATGGGGAGAACAGGCTGACAGGGAAATAATATTCAAGCTTCAATCCTGGTGCAACACTATCAGCGATACAGTTGCTGGAAAATCAGACATTCATAGCGGCCTTTTTTATTCAGAAAAAAGAGCCCGACAGTTACTTTTTGCTGACTACATTTTTCCCATGGAAGCAGCTCTTTTTGCGCCTAATAAATTAATCGAGGACAATAAGATTGATTTGCAAAAATATTCCTGTGGATTGGTTAAAGGTGGATTCGGCAAAGAATTCATATCCCGAAGATACCCATATACTCACCTGACAATTTTTAATTCAATCGCTGATCTATTTGAAGCCGTCAGAGAAGGTAGAATTTCATTATTTTTAATGGACTATCCGGTTGGCATCTGGCAGCTGGAAAAAATGGGGCTGGCCGATTCCTTTGGCTGCTACAAAAAACTCTACAAAAGGAATCTTTATCCAGCTGTAAGCAAAAACAACCCCGGACTGATCAAAGTCATAAATCTGAATATGGCTGCAATCCCATATAAAAAGAAAAAAACCATCATAAGCAAATGGCTTTCCGTCCCTACCACAAGCCAACACCACCGAACAATTGCTGGTGTACTAGCAGGACTGGTCTTTGTGTTGATGGTTATCTTCCACCGAAATGAAATTAAAACAATGGCGCAGACAGTGAAAAATAAATTCAGCGCATAAACTATCCGGCAACTGAACCGGACCATTCAATTGAGAGCGCGGTCACATCATCGTCAAATACAGGACGCACCCCGGTCCGCTCCTCAAGAATATCTTCAATTGAATCCAATTGCAGAGAATTGTTGAGCATCAAATCCTCAGCAATTTCAATGAATGGCTCAAGACTGAAAAAACCGCCATCCATGCGCCACTCATAGCAACCGTCGGTGAATAAGAACAAACGCAACGATGATGAAAAATGACACTCAGAAAGAGAGCAATCAACAGTAAAAAATCCAAACGGAGGCACTTCAGCTGCGAGGGGATCACTTAACTTTCCGTCCAGCATTACAAGTGCGGGACAATGTCCTGCACTCATATACTTCATCACACCTTTGTTAAAATCAATATCCGCAGCAAACAAGGTCACGAAGTAACTGTCCTTGCCTATCAAGTCGAGAAGATGCTCGTTAATCTGCGTTAAGCTGTCAGCAAGGTCATTATGATTTGCGCCGTCTGCCTTAAAAAGAGTCCGGACAATCGCCATAATAAACGCGGCTTGCGGTCCATGACCAGACACATCAGCCATGATTACACGGACAACTCCATCTTCCAACCCGAAGACATCATAATAGTCTCCGCTGGCCCTTCCTGACGGGCGATACATACTGTTAATTTCAAGGCCGTCAATGACCGGAACACCTGTCGGCAGAAGCTTGTCCTGCAACCGGGCAACAAGCTTAACCTCGTCATCAATAATATTGTAAGCACGCTGCAAGCTTGTATTAGCTGCCTGCAACTGGCGGGTAAGCATTATCTGCCTGATCGCGACTCCTACCCTTGCCTTTAGTTCGACAACATGAAACGGTTTGGTAAGATAATCATTAGCACCGCTATTCAAAGCCCGGGCCTTGATCTCCTGTTCATCCTGCCCGGTGAGAACAATTATGATAACTTCCTGATCACCAATGGTATTGCGGATCTTCTCAATAACATCAAATCCGTCCATTCCCGGCATAAGTAAATCAAGCAAAATAACACTGGGCCTGACTTTCATATACTGGGTAATGCACTCTACTCCGTCAGCAGCAGTTTCAACATCATATTCGCCTTCAAGTACGCGGGTCAAAAAATTCCTCATGGTAGCAGAATCATCAACCACCAGAATCTTCGGAACCTCTTCGCCCGCCTTAATATCAAGGGTACTTTTGCTCACTTGAAAACCTCCGCAAACATTTTACTGCTGCGACTATTTGCGCACAATATAAATATCAATTCTCCCAAAAGGAATCATTTCATTCTCTAATATTGCACACTAACACAACTCAACTGAATAATGTAGTATAAACAAGATCATAATTCAGCCTCTTTAGGCTCAGCGTCATCGGTATACAGGTCAGAACAGATTCCCCAACAGGACTCGGCTGCACGCGAAGACTTTTGACCTAACAGACCTGTTAAATAAGCTACACCTCCGGCATTCACAGTTTTTCCTTCAGCAGCAAGACATTCAATAGAATCACTTATAAATTCTAATGCAGCAGAAACATTGTTAATTTCTACGATAACATCCTCAAAACGTTCATTCATATATAACTCTCCCCATAAACACACTTCTAACAACATTCAAAACAACACTAAAATATATACAAAGAACGATTTTGTCCACATGATTATCATTTTTTTCTAATAGATCAGCCTATTTGCGTTGCTATTTTCAATTTTATAATTTTAAAAGTTTTACCTGAACGACTTCAAGATAAAAATAAATCATTTACATCGGCATATTCATCAAAAAGGCAAGACATAAAACTTTCACAACGATATTAAAGATATTAATTAAACAAAATTACATTACAAACAATAATAAAACAAGCATCATAAAGACACAAAACACATGTATTACAATTATTAAATACACCTTTTAAACACACACAACTTAACAAATAAAAAAAACACTACTTACAAAGGCGGCTCTAGCTCTCCCTAAAACATATATTCCACGCCATTAAATAAGGCCGGGACAGATTTTGAATCTGCCTCGGCCTTCTAGATAATATATTAGTGAGCAAAATTTAATTTTCAGCACCCTCACATTATGAAAATGCACATATCACAGTGCCACCGTATCAAAATATAAATTAGAAAGATCAAACATGAGGGCTTTACCACCAAGTGCAGGAGCTTTACCACTAAGTATCTTTAAAATTTCACCCGTCTGAATACCAATAGCAGTCGTAATTGCAGGCACGGGGGTACCAAGCTCTTCTTCCAGACCGTTATCAGATCCAAAAAAGTCGGCGGGTGAATTATCACCCGGAAAAACAGTAGAAACTATCCCTACCCATCCGGCAACAGAAGCAGTAACCAGAGGAACCCCCTGATTGGCTGCTGCATCTTTAAGCTCAGCTCTATATTTAAGCCCTCCAAGGCAATCTGCCACAAGATCTGCACCGCTAATGAAAGATTCAAAATCATCCGTAATAAAATCAGAGCGCACATCAAGGAAAACAGCAGGATTAATTTCCCTGATCATTTCAAATGCAGCATCACTTTTGTTGCTATACAATGTATTTTCAACGGCAAATCGCTGCCTGTTCAAGTTTGAAGGCTCAAACTCATCACCGTCACAGGCGGTAATATTCCCAACCCCGGCACGGGCCAAAGACTCAAGCAAATGCCCGCCAAGTCCGCCGATCCCGACCATCGCTACTTTTGAAAAAAAGATTCTCCGCTGTTCATCAGCTGAAAATGTGCTGAGATTACGCACATATCTTTCAGGGACTGCACCGCTTAAGAAAACTGCACGTTCAACACAGTTTACATCGAGACCAAGCTCGCGGGAAACTTCTCGGACAACAGAATGAGGTGCAACTTTAGCTTTCTCTCCGGATGCATATTCTTTTTCAAAGAACCGCCCCTCAAGCCTTTCTGTAATCCTTTTATCTCTCTTCATAAAACCTCCTGTACCTTTCTGAAGATAAACAGCATGCCCGGGCAAGTCAAAATAGTAAGAATATCCTGTCCGAAAAGATGACACATTGATTAAGCTCTGCTATTGCAAGCCCATGAAGGAAATGATTGAGAATCTATCTCAAATTGCCCGCGAAGCCGGTGCAGCCATAATGGCTGCCCGCAATCAAGGATTCGAGATCAACAGTAAAAAGGACCAAACCCCTGTTACTGCTGCTGACATAGCTTCCCACAAAGTTATTTCGAAGCAACTCGCAGAACTATACCCTGAAATCCCGATTCTGTCTGAAGAAGGAACGGATATTCCTTTCAGCGAACGGAAAAAATGGAAAGAGTTCTTTCTTATAGACCCCTTGGACGGGACTAAAGAATTCATCAAAGACAACGGGGAATTTTGTGTGTGCATTGCTCTGATGAGTAGGAATCGTCCCATTCTTGGCGTGGTATACGCCCCCACGCAGGCCACTCTCTACACAGGTAGTATTGAGACAAAAGCACAGGTCTCCCGAAATGGAACCGCCCCTGTTTCCATCACCACCAAGCAACCTTCAAAAGATGAAGGACTGATT
The DNA here is from genome assembly GCA_002340305.1 of Desulfovibrio sp. UBA2564. Taxonomy (GTDB): domain Bacteria; phylum Desulfobacterota; class Desulfovibrionia; order Desulfovibrionales; family Desulfovibrionaceae; genus Maridesulfovibrio. The sequence continues at coordinate 1,900 of DDLU01000126.1, read as the reverse complement.
GTAGTCGGTAGCAGATCCCACCCATCACCGGACCTTGGCGATTATCTGAAGACTCTGAATGTTAAGCAGATGGTTCCGGCCGGAAGCGCTATCAAATTCTGTCTGGTTGCCGAAGGCAAGGCCCACCTGTACCCCCGCTTCAATCCGACAATGGAATGGGATACAGCAGCAGGGCAGGCCATTGTTGAAGCCGCCGGGGGATCAATGCTCGGACTGGATGGGCAAAAATTTCCATACAATAAAAAAAATTTAAGAAACGCAGGCTTCATTGTGAAAGCCTGATAAAGGACTGAAACATGAGATATTTAATCCTGACTGCCCTGATATTCTTCGGAGGTTGTACATCATGGCATAATCCCAGCCTGGATATGTCCGTTAACAGGAGTGAACGCTTTAAGGCTGACCGCGCAGAATGCCGTGAAAGATCACAAAAAGCAACTAACTCCGCACCAGACAATGACCTGCCAGAGAGGACCTACACTCAGAATCAGGATTTATACACTAAGGAAGTCAAAGCCTTTCAGTGCTGCATGAGCGGTAAGGGCTGGATCAAAAAATAAAAACGGGGATTTTCAACATCCCCGCTTATCTTTAAACTTTCAATTTGAAGTAATCCTCTTTGGTTCCCCGGAAGGCAACCTTCCCCTCTTCGATTTCAAGGACATGGGATATGGATGGGATAAGCTCTTCATTGTGATGGGTTACGTAGACCATGGCTACCCCTGCTTTAGCGAGCAATTCCAGCAGATGGTAGATTTCCCGGCGTGACTCCTCATCAACACCTGCCAAAGGCTCATCTAACAAGAGTACATCCGGTCCCGAAATCAAAGCCCGCGCGATGAATGCTTTGCGCAACTGCCCGTATGAAACCTGCTCCATAGGTCTTTTGGCGAGATCCTCAATACCGAAGAAACGCAACCAGTCCCAAGTCTTCTCACGCATCTCATCTGATACTTCATCAAGGATGCCACCGGAAGCGAAGAAACCAGAAATAACAACGTCAAAAATAGGAATAGGCTTACCAACCGCCTCGCCAAAGGAAGCCTGCATTGAAGCGGAAACCATACCCATGCGCCCACGTACAGATCGCAAATTATCTCCTCTTTCGGGCAACCGCGCCATTTCCTCCTCTGCGGCATAAGCTGCGGCATCACCGTAAAGCAGGCGTAAAAGAGTGGACTTACCTGCTCCGTTACGTCCAAGCACAGCCCAGCTTTCACCCCCGGTCATTTCCCAATCAATACCCTGAAGAACTGTCTTGCCGAGAAAAACAACACTGGCTTCGTTGAGCTTGAACAGAGTTCTACCCGGTTCAATGCTGTTGACTTCCGGCGGTGTGCGCTTCAATTCATGAATGCTGGAACAGGAGACTTCACGCCCCTGTCCATCGCGGCAGAGGTCAATCTTTCCGTCACGGATGTACAATGTTTTATTCACGCAGGAGGGCAATTCTTCTTTACGGTGCGCAGAGCAGACAATGGTCGTTCCGTTTGCTGCGGCAATATCAATGGCCCGGATTAACTGTTCACGGGACTGCTGATCAATGCCTTCAAGAAATTCATCCAGAATAAGAATTTCCGGTTCCGCCATCAAAGCACGGGCAATCAGAATCTTACGCCCTTCACCGCGAGACATCTTGACCATACTGCGCTTGGCAAGGTCGAGCATTCCCAGCGAATCCATAAAATCACGGACCCGCACATATTCATCATCGTCAGCCAAACGGTAGAGAAAGGGTGTATTATCCTTTCCTGCCAGAACAACTTCTTCCCCGGTTACGTCCCAGGCAAGCTTTTCAAAAATATCCTGATGCTCAGGTGAGATCATGCGGTAACGCTCAAGAGGCTCCAACGGACTGTTGGTCATGGCACCTTCAACATCAAACCCACGGGTAGTTTCA
>DDLU01000225.1 GCA_002340305.1 Desulfovibrio sp. UBA2564 | reverse complement strand
CTGGTCAGGCCGACTTCATGCACCCGGTGAATAGGTACTCCGCGAGCAGCCAGTACTGCTGTGGCAGCCTGAGTCGCGTTCTGGCGCTCATTTGCTTCCAGCCCTAACAGCTTACCCCAAAGTGACTTGTTGGAAAGTCCCATATAAATCGGGAGACCCAATTCCATGAAACGGTCAATCCTACGCAAAATTTCAAGATTGTGGTCAAGGGTCTTCCCAAAACCAATACCGGGATCAATTACTATACGGTTTTCGGGTAAGCCTGACTTCACGAGTTTTTCAAGACTTTTTTCAAAAAAACTCAAAATATCTTCTATGACATTATCATAAATCGGAGCCAATTGCATCTCTTCAGGTGTCCCCTGACTATGCATCAGTACGTATCCGGGCTTATAATCAGCCACCACATCCAATAATACCGGGTCCTGCGCAAAAGCTGAAACATCGTTCACTATTGCCGCCCCTGCTTCAATAGCCTGCTTGGCGACCTCGCTTTTTACGGTGTCAACGGAGACAACATGATCACTGCTTAGCTCCTTAATTACCGGAACAACCCGCGCAAGCTCATCTTCTAAAGAGACCGGATCAGCGAAAGGTCTAGTGCTCTCACCACCCACATCTAAAATGTCAGCACCTTGTTCAGCCAGCAGTCTACCATGTTCTATAGCCTGCTGTGGATCATAATTTTTGCCCCCGTCATAAAAAGAGTCAGGGGTGACATTGACAATACCGGCAATAAAAAAAGGGGCAGGGCCTAACACCCTGCCCCCCTTAATAGTCCATGAATAGCTACGGGACATAAATCCTGAATCCTTATTCGGAACTCTTTTTATCTTCAGAAGGCTTGGCTTCTTCAGCTTTGGGCTCTTCGACTTTCTCTTCTTTTGCTTCAGACCCGGCAGAATCTTCTGAGAGCTTGAACTCTTCTTCATCGGGCTGCTCATCAAAGGAGAAATCACCTTCAGTTGTTTCCTCTTCTTTTTTGGATTCGGAAACAGGAGTGTAGCCGGACTTCCCAGCGGAACCGTAGGCTCGTGCCGGAGAAGAAGGTTTGGTCTGGGCAACAGCTTCAACCGGAGCAAGCTCGCCACCTTCCATAAGGGTGTCGATGTCGTCACCGCTAATGGTTTCACGATCCAAAAGAGCATCGGAAACTTTGTGCAGAAGGTCCTCATTTTCGCTGAGCAGCTTGTTGGCAGTCTCATAAGCAGTATCAATGATTCTTCTAACCTCGGAATCGATGAGGCGGGAAGTATCTTCACTAAAATCCTTATGCTGAACCAGTTCTTTACCGAGGAAGACCTGATCCTGACTTTCACCGAAAGTCATGGGACCGAGCTTCTCACTCATACCCCACTGACAAACCATGGAACGGGCCATTTTGGTAGCACGCTCAATGTCATTGCTGGCACCGGTAGTTACCTGATCAAGGATCAGTTCTTCAGCCACACGCCCACCAAGCAGCATGACCAAAGTATCTTCAAGGTATGCTTTATTGTAGTTATGGCGATCATCCACAGGCAGCTGCTGGGTTACACCCAGAGCACGACCACGGGGAATGATGGTAACTTTATGTACAGGGTCACAATTATCAAGCAGCTTGGCGATGAGAGCATGACCAGCTTCGTGGTAAGCAGTGGTCTTTTTCTCTTCATCAGTAAGAATCAGGCTGCGGCGTTCGCGACCCATGAGGACTTTGTCTTTGGCTTCTTCAAAATCAACCATTTTGACATAGTCCTGATTATTCTTTGCAGCGTACAGAGCAGCCTCGTTAACAAGGTTTTCAAGGTCTGCACCGGAAAAACCGGGAGTACCTCGGGCGATAACATCAAGATCAATTTCACCGGCAAGAGGAGTCTTGCGGGTGTGAACTTTAAGTATATGTGCGCGGCCCTGAACATCCGGGGTGGGCACAACAACCTGTCTGTCAAAACGACCGGGACGCAACAGCGCAGGGTCGAGAACATCAGGTCTGTTGGTTGCAGCGATGAGAATAACACCTTCGTTGGACTCGAAACCATCCATTTCAACCAGCAACTGGTTCAAGGTCTGTTCACGCTCATCATGTCCACCACCGAGTCCTGCGCCACGCTGACGACCCACTGCGTCAATTTCATCAATAAAGATAAGGCAAGGTGCATTTTTCTTACCCTGTGAAAAAAGGTCACGCACACGGGAAGCACCAACACCGACAAACATTTCAACAAAGTCGGAACCGGAAATAGAGAAAAAAGGTACCCCGGCTTCACCGGCAACAGCGCGGGCAAGCAGGGTTTTACCGGTACCGGGAGGGCCCACCAGCAGCACACCCTTGGGGATACGCCCACCGAGACGGGTAAACTTCTTAGGTTCGCTGAGGAACTGAACAACCTCGGAAAGCTCTTCCTTGGCTTCATCAACACCAGCAACGTCTTCAAATGTGACACGGGCAGTCTCTTCATTAATCATACGCGCACGGGAACGACCGAAGGACATGGCTCCACCACGGCCTCCTCCGCCACCCTGCATTTGTCGCATGAAAAAAATCCAAACCCCGACCAAGAGAAGCATGGGGAACCATGATATAAACAAAGTCATATACCATGGGGCCTCTTCTTCCGGCTCGGCCACAACTTCGATTTTACTTTTCAGCAGATGCTGGACAAGAGCAGGATCGTCAGGGTTGAAAGTGGCAAAACGTTTGTCACCGACCATTACCCCGCTGATTTTCTGCCCCTGAATCTTGACTTGAAGGACTTCTCCCTCATCGACCCTGCTTAAAAAGTCGGTGTAGGAAAGTTTGAGCTGGGAAGTCTGAGGCTGGTTGAAGAGATTGAACAATACAATCATAACCAACATGATGGTTACCCAGACCAAGAGATTCTTGGCAAAACTATTCAAAGTCTATCTCCTTGGATATGCGCCCGGCCTGCCTAAACCTGTCAATATACGGCAAGCATCGGACTGTATTTACATTTTTTCTTCAGTATCAATCAGCTATTAATAAGACTAATTTGGCAAAAGGCAAGTCATATTCAAAAATATTATTGTACTTGCGCTTTGCCATCAAAATTGTTAGCAATCTTTTCTCCGAAACGGAAGTGTATCGTAACCGGTGTTGCGCCTGGACTTCAAATCCAGTGGACGGGTTAACCCTCGTCGGTAGGTTCGACTCCTATACACTTCCGCCATTCTTTTTTCTACCAATCACCAAACTTGACCGAGCCCGCTTTGCTGGCGTAACAATTATATAATAAAATTATATATGGAGGCAAAGTGAGTTTTACCTTTATTGATCTTTTTGCTGGGATAGGCGGATTCCACCAAGCAGCAAAATTTTTCAATGGGAAATGTGTTTTTGCAAGCGAAATTGATAAATACGCTCAGCAGGCATATTTTCAAAATTATCATATCCGTCCAGAAGGCGACATCACGCAGATACCAGAGCAGGAAATCCCTAAACATGATTTTCTTTTCGCTGGTTTTCCCTGCCAGCCATTCAGCATAATCGGTCAACAAAAAGGCTTTTCAGACACACGCGGAACCCTCTTTTTTGATATTGCAAGAATTTTAAAAGCTCAAAGACCGCCCTACTTTATATTGGAAAACGTTAAGCAATTATCGACTCATAATGGTGGCAAAACTCTGCAAACAATTCTCAGAGTTTTAAATGAATTGGGCTACAAAACTTGGCACAAGGTTTTAAACGCACTTAACTTCGGCCTGCCGCAGAAAAGAGAACGTACAATTATTGTGGGTACTTTGAAAGACCAATTAGACTTTAAATGGCCTGAAAAACAAGCACTGATGAAACCGTTGTCTCAAATTATAGAACCCGAAGTTGACAAAAAATTTTATGCCAGTGTTGAGATTCAAAATAAACGCAAACAAAAGCATAAAAGCCAATTTGACCTTGCCATATGGCATGAAAACAAAAGCGGAAACGTAACAAGTTATCCGTATTCTTGCGCTTTAAGAGCCGGGGCATCATATAATTACCTTCTTGTAAATGGAGAACGAAGGTTAACCCCACGCGAGACTCTAAGGTTGCAAGGCTTTTCCGAAAATTTCAAAATAGTCTGCTCCGATTACCAGACAAAAAAACAAACTGGTAATGCTGTTCCTGTTCCTATGATTCAAGCTGTATTAGAAGAGGTGCTTAATGCAAAGGCCGAAATTGAGAGACTCCAAACAGCACAAAACTCAGCAATCATACCCTCTGGGGTGCTTCCCCAAGCCAACAATAGAAGCAATATGCAAGAAATTAGTTTATAATGCAGCTGTTGGAAAACAAAATATAACAGGTGACGATTGGGGATATATATTTGCACATGCAGTGAATGGAATTCACCTAGCAAGTCCCGTTGGTCTGGCAGATGTCGTTAAAAACAATGAAGCATGGTCTGTCAAAACTGTGCAAAGTAAAAATCCACACACGACAAAATCAGTCAGAATTATTTCAGGAAGAAATAATCTTACCTATTCGTATGATATCGATAACCCATTCGAAAACATACAACATTCAGGAGAATGTGTTCTAAACATATGGAACGAACGCTTAGATATTGTACATCAAAGATTTTCTAACTTACGCACCACAGTACTGATCCGTAATATGGATTCATTCGAATTCACACTGTTCGAAATAGATACGAACAGAGTTCTGACCCGCGAATTCAAATGGAAAACAAATCAACACAAAAACTTCATTGCCCATAACATTTTAACAAGCAAGCACACTTTCACATGGCAGCCTAACGGGTCTCAATTTACAATAATCCATCCGGTGCCTGCGTCAGCAGTTAAATTTAAACTTAAACACCCACCTGTTCTTGATTTCGAAAAGACACTAGATCAAATCGACTATAGCAATTCTTGGATTGATTTTATTGAATAAACAAAAAGCCCCCTATCATCAGCGACAGAAGTCTTTTTGTTTACAGCTTAACTTCTAGCTATCGAGCCATGCCTTCAGCTCAGTAATCTGTGCGTCAACGGATTCCGGTCCGGTGCTGCCGGGGGAAACCCTGCGTTTTACTGCTGCTTCATAGGAAAGGACTTCAAAGACATCTTCATCAATCTTATCAGAGAAAGTCTGGAGTTCTTTAAGGCTCATATCTTCAAGGCCTCTGCTTTCAGCTTCCGCCTTTGCAACAGCAGAACCGGTGATATGATGAGCTTCGCGGAAGGGAATCCCCTTACCGACAAGGTAATCAGCCAGTTCGGTCGCATTCAGGAAGCCTTTCTTTAATGCAGAGTCCATATTTTCAGGATTGAAACCCATGGCATCCATCATATCAGCCATAATAACCACGGAAGCATGCACGGTTTTGTCGCAGTCAAAGAAAGGTTCTTTGTCTTCCTGCATGTCGCGATTGTACGCCAGAGGAAGTCCTTTACAGGTGGTCATCAGTGAAAAAAGATCACCGTAGACACGTCCGGTCTTACCGCGCATGAGTTCGCAAACGTCCGGATTCTTCTTCTGGGGCATGATGGATGAACCAGTGGAAAATTCATCAGGCAACTTGATAAAGCCGAAGCAAGGGTTGGCCCAAATTATCAGCTCTTCGCAGATACGGCTCAGGTGGGTCATGATCAGACTTCCGGCAAACATGGCTTCCATGACAAAATCGCGGTCGGAAACAGCATCAAGGCTGTTACGGAAAGTTTCTTCCATACCAAGAAGTTTCGCAGAAGTTGCAGGCTTAAGCGGATAGGTAGTACCTGCCAGCGCAGCTGCACCCAGAGGACAAACGTTCGCTCTTTTAATGCAATCCACAACACGGCTGTGGTCACGCTTGAACATCCACGCGTAAGCCAGCATGTGATGCGCAAGGCTCACAGGCTGCGCAGGCTGCAAATGGGTATAACCGGGAAGCAGCACTTCCCTGTTTGCATCAGCTTTGGCTGTAAAAGATGCGATCAGCTTTTCAAGGGCGGTTTTCCATGCTTCCAAGGAACGAAGCACATGCAAACGGAAATCAGTAGCGACCTGATCGTTACGGCTACGTCCTGTATGCAGCTTACCGCCAACAGGTCCGACAATTTCGGTCAGCCTGCTTTCAATATTCATATGGAGATCTTCCATCTCCTTTTTCCATTCAAATTTGCCGGATTCGATTTCTTCCAGCACCTGATTAAGGCCTTTAATCAGAGTCTCGGCTTCATCAGCACTCAAAACACCCTGTTCAGCCAGCATTGCAGCATGAGCCTGTGAGCCGGAAATATCTTCGCGGTACAGGTTCTGGTCGTAGCTAACGGATTCAGTGTAATCTTCAACAGACTGCGCGGTCTTGGCAGCAAATCTGCCGCCCCATAATTTATTATCTGCCATGTTTTGATATGTTGCGCTTCGCGCTTTTGATATGGGATTTCGCCTCCGGCGTCCAAAGGGAATAATC
>DDLU01000214.1 GCA_002340305.1 Desulfovibrio sp. UBA2564 | reverse complement strand
AGCCGCCGGAGGTTATAAATACTAAAACTATTTCTTCAGCAGCTCAGAAATGTCGGAAACGTTACCGCCACCCATGCCGCCGAGACCGCTTGTGGAGAGGGTCAGGTTGCTGGAAGCTTCGAGGTATTTGGTGGAAACATCTTCGGGGCAGTTCTGGTAGGTGTAGAGAATGTGGCGGCCTTCGATTTCACCTTCGATTTCGTTATCAAAAGGGTAGCCGAAAGGCAGGATCATCATCTGTACGCCCTGCTGGGCGGGAACGGTCTGGAGTACTGCTGGATCTTTGATCAGATCGTTTTCTTCGTCCCATTTACCGATAACCATGTCGCCGTTGATGAGCTTGAAGAGTTTTACATCGTAAGCCATTTTAATTCTCCTTGTCAGGCCGGCCTCGTATCGAGCGCACTGCCTGTTAAAATTTCATTGGAAAAAAAAGACCGGACGGATTTGTAAAAAATCCGGTTCCGGTTTACTGGGTTGCGCTTTTGGGCAACTCGTAAGAATTAGTGTCTGAATGGCAGTGTGTCAAGGCTTGGTGCGCAAGGGAATTGCAGATTGAATTGCCCTGATTTCAGGGCAATTATTTTGTTGTTTGCAGTTCTTTGTGTCTGAAGCAACTGACCAGATGATCGTTAACCATTCCGGTAGCCTGCATGTATGCATAACAAATGGTCGGGCCTACGAAATTGAATCCTCTTTTTTTAAGGTCTTTGCTCATGGCTTCTGCCTCTCCTGTCTTGGCAGGAACTTCTTCCATTGTCTGCCAGTTGTTCTGAATGGTTTTTCCGCCTGTGAATTGCCAGATGTAGGCATCAAAGCTGCCAAATTCTTTTTGGACTTCCAGAAAAGATTTGGCATTGCGCACAGCGGAATTGATCTTCAGCTTGTTGCGGATGATGCCTTCGTTTTGGCGTAGGCTTTCAATTTTGTCCTCATCAAAGCGGGCAACTATTTCAGGATCGAAATTGGCAAATGCTTCGCGGTAGTTTTCACGTTTCTTGAGCACGGTTAGCCATGAGAGTCCGGCCTGCGCTCCTTCGAGAATTAGAAATTCAAAGTGGTGCTGGTCATCGTGCAGGGGCACGCCCCATTCTGTGTCGTGGTAGGCTATCTCCAGTTCGTGATTTGCCCAGTGGCAGCGGTTCGGCATTTTGTGTCTCCTTGGGTGATACGGTCCGCAATTGTCGGGAACACATCATCATTGGCATCGTGAAATACAGTGTAGCTTATACGGCTGTTAGTTCGCATAGTAAACCCGCCCAGTTCACGTGGTTCCCTAAAATTTTCTGCTGGAATCTGTTCGAGGTCTTTAATCTTTGTGAATGGGATTGTTCTTTTTAAGAATAGGAAGTTTATGGTGATGCTGTCGTAATTTATCGATTTTAGGTACATGCTGTTTTTGTATGATAGGAAGATTGTTAAAAATGGGATTGATATAATCAATGCTGTGAAAATATCTAATTTTTCTATGGAAAATTCATTTCGAATCGGTCCTGCAATGAATACAATAAAATTAATCAGAACGATTATAAAAATTATTTGGTAGAATTTGTGGTTGTTTTTTGAGCCTTCATATTTTTTGATTCTATCGTTTTTTTTGTTGAAAAATTTTTTTTAATGTATGAATATATCTTGATCGCATATGTGATAATAAAATCATAAAATACAGTATGCATCAGTATCGCTATGAATGCCATGTATAGAATTGAATTTGGTGCTTCTGTATAATATCCTTTGGGGGAATTGGTTGGGATACTTATGTAGCTAAGTATTGGGTTTGAAAACGTAGCTCCTATTGTGAAACATAAATATGAATAAAATTTTCTTTCAGCTGTGCTGAATATTATAAAGATGGCTAGAGGGAGAGAGGTTACGAACGATATCTCTTCATTTGGGAAGAACCAGTAACAGCTATACAGAAATGTTATTCCCAGAAAAAATGCTATAATTGTGTCTTTAAACATAATGATTGGTTTGTGGGGTTGCTTGGTCAACCCCACTATTTATTAGTCGTCTATTCAACGTAGACTGGTACTAGTCCATCTGAACGTTGTAAATGTTCGAAGAACTCTTCGTCGTAGGAGCCGATGTCTGGACAGCCTTTAGACCCGTCTTTTGTCCCACCATGAATAAAGAATCCGCTTCTTCCGAATGTGTCAGTGCCTTTGCCGGGATGCAGAGGAACTCGCCCGTGCCCCCAATCCCCAGTAAGTCGTCTTTTAATGTAATCCAAATAGTGAACTTCCGAAATTTCTTTAGGGTCAACATAATATTTACCCGGAGGAGTTGGCCCTTTGTCTCTAATGGAAGGATCGATGACTCCCGGTCGTCCTGATGTCACCCGTTTTCGTTTAATTAACTTACCTTTGCTGTAAATATCGAATGTATGATTGTTATTGTTAATTCTAATTTCGTCAATAGGCGGTAGCTTACTGACCTCTTCTTTTTCTGATTGAGAAAGATGTCATTTCCTCACTCCGTTGTTAATGTTTAGAAGAGTTGCTTGAATTTATTTGATTCAAACAACTGGTCTCGGTTGCTTTCAACGTATCGGGCGGAACGGACCTGAGTAATTAAATTCAGATCCGTGTAGTCTCTTGTTTGAAATTAAAAACTCCCCGCTCCGGTAACCCTATACCGGACGGGGAGTTTTGGGGGTACGGAAGTTAAAATGAGCAAAACTTCCGCAAGTTGTCTATTCAGTGCTGAGCAGAGCCAGTTTTCTGGAAATGTTGTTAGGAGCTTGCTTCGGGCCTGCCTTTCATACCTCTGTGAGGCCTTTTAAGCATGAAGATTGCTGCTGCTCCGATGAAGCAGAACACTCCGCAGATAGTGAACGCCAGCGGGAAGTTGCCCATGTCGCCTAGCACGCCGCCAAGGAGTGGACCTGCGATACCGCCTGCCCCGTAGGCAAGGAAGATGTAGGGGTAGTTTTGTCCTACGCTTTTGGTGCCGAAGG
>DDLU01000106.1 GCA_002340305.1 Desulfovibrio sp. UBA2564 | reverse complement strand
ATTCTGCTGACCGTGCCATTGGCAGGTGCGGGTGGGTTCCTCGGCTTGAAGCTGGAGAACATCTTCATTGCTCCGCAGCCCTTGGATGTATTAACCATGTTAGGTTTTGTTATCCTGATCGGGGTTGTTGTTAACAACGCGATTCTCATCGTACACCAGTCCCTGAACAACGTGCGTTATGAAGGCATGGAGCATCGTGAGGCAGTGCTGGAAGCAACCCGTTCCAGATTACGCCCCATCTACATGTCAGCCACAACATCCATTTTCGGGATGCTTCCGCTGGCAATCGCTCCCGGTCCCGGTTCCGAACTTTATCGCGGACTCGGCGCAGTAGTACTCGGCGGTCTGGCTCTGTCCACGGTCTTCACCGTATTCATGATCCCGGCCCTGCTCATGTTCTTCATCAAAATGGAGACTGTCGGGAGTAGGAAGGCTGAGGCATAAGTTTGTTGAGAAACATAGGATCATAGGCTACTTATATTCCCATCGGTGCTGAATGTGTCGGTGGGAATTTTTATATCAAAGCTTCAGGAGACAACCTGCCATGTATTTAGAAAAGTTATCGCTGCACAATTACCGGGGCATCCGGGATATGGAGATTGAGTTCGACAGGCATCTGAATGTGTTTGTGGGCGATAATGGGTGTGGGAAGAGTACGATATTTGATGCGATTCGTAAGTGTCTTGACGGTGCTCGGTTGAATCATGTGGCTGGCACAGATAGAGTCTCTTTAGAAGATGATTTGCTTATTCCTCCACACGACATCAATAAAAGAGCAATTTCTGCTTTCGGAGAATTGATTTTTCTTAGAAAGAGAAAACGAGTTGCCGTTAATTTGAGCAGTGAGCCGGGACAAATAGGTAGCTCGCTTAAAGATCAATTTAAAAGAGTCGATATACTCGGGGCACTTATTTTTCCTGCAGGCAGAGATAAAGTTAATGCATCATCTTACTCGTTTTTGATAAAAGAAGATTTTGGTGGCATCCAAAGCGAAGCATTTCGGTGGATTAAAGAGCAAGAAGATTTGGAGAATGCACAGTTTAGGTGGCATCTAGATGATGGAAAGTCATTAGAAAGCTTTGTTCAGAATCAAGATTTGAAGGCTGTAAAAAAAGCAGTTGCTCAGATTACGGGTTTTTCTAGAATCACCTACAACAATAAGTTTATGGCTTTTGAGATTGTTAAGACAGCGGGCTCAGAAAATGTTGTTTTTGAAATGGATAGACTCTCATTGGGAGAGCAAGTGTTTATAAGTTTGGTAACAACGATAGCTTGTGAAGTTGTTAAATATAGTAATGAAGATGAAGATTTGTTAGATTCGGAGTTGCTCATCATAATCGACGAAATAGACCTCCACTTGCATCCCAAATGGCAACGCCGCATTGTCCCGGCCTTGCGCGAAACATTTCCTAATTGCCAGTTTATTATCACTACCCATTCTCCGCAGGTTCTCAGCGAAGTTCCGGCTGAGAATATTTTTTCGCTTTATCGGGATGAGAATGGGGATATTCAGTATGAGAAGCCGGAGCGTAGTCGTGGACTCAGTTCATCTGACATTCTTGATGAAGTGATGGATTTGCCGCAATTGCCGCCTAAATTAGAAGCTTTGACTGACAAAGTTTACGACCTCATCGAAGAAGAAGAATTTGAAAAAGCGAAGCAGATTCTGATAGATATTGAAAATGAATATGGAGAAATTCCTGCTCTCATTAAGGCACGTACATATTTGAAACTTTCGGAGTAGTCTGTGCGGAATATTTCAAAAGGGGATGCTCCCCGCGAGTACGTGGAATGGAAAGAGAAGAATAACCATATCCTTGCTACCTGTACCTTTGGTTCCATCTCACCCGAAGCAAAGAAGGCTTTGCAGAAACAGCTTTGCTATGAGCAGGGGCATATCTGCTGTTACTGTATGAGTAGAATTGATGCCTCAGATACTAAAATGCGTGTTGAGCATTGGGAACCGCAATCGGAAGAGGATGGTAAAATTTTCGATTACAAAAACATGATGGCTGCTTGTTGCGGAAATGATGGCAAGAATCGGCCCTTGCAGCACTGTGATGTGAGAAAGCGAAATGATCCGTTGAAGTTTAACCCATCGTCTGATGATGTTGAGGCGATCATAAAATACAAACCCAGTGGGGTGATTTCGTCAACGGACCCTGGTTTTAATGCTCAAATGGGGACACCTAGTGATCCCGGTGTGCTCAATTTAAACTTGGGACGGTTGAAGAATAATCGGAGGGAGGCACTGGAAGCACTCAGGATGAAATTGGAAAAAGAAGGTCGATGGGTTAAATCGCAGATAAGTAGAAAGATTGACGAGCTACAGTCGCCCGATGCAGATGGTAAAATAGAACCATATTGCGGTATTCTCATCCACTACCTAAAAAAGAAATTACAACAGCTTCACTAATCAAAAGCCCTGCGAACCTTCGTCCGCAGGGCTTTATGGTTTCGACACTATCCTGACTAGTTTGATCAGGAATTATCCTGCACATATTTTTCCAGCCTATTCATTCCTTCAACCAGATTCTCCATGGAGTTGGCGTAGGAAAGGCGGATGAAGCCTTCTGCCCCTTTTCCGAAATCAATTCCGGGAGTCACTCCGATTCCGGCATTTTCGAGGATGTCGAAGGCGAGTTTCAGGGAACTGCCGTCAAATTTTGCTGCCAGATGCTTCATGTTGACCAGCACGTAGAATGCTCCGGTGGGTTCTACTTTGATATCAAAGCCTATTTTGCGCAGTCGCTTGATCACGAATTTGCGGCGGTCATTGTAAATTCCCTTGATGCGGTTGACCTCATCCCATGATTCAGTCAGCGCGGCTACCCCGGCATGCTGGGCCATGGAGTTGGCGGAAATAAAGAAGTTCTGGCAGAGCTTCTGCATGGGGCGCACGTATTTTTCCGGGGCTATGATGTAGCCAAGTCTCCATCCGGTCATGGCGAAGAGCTTGGAAAATCCGTTCAGCACAAAAGCGTGGTCAGTGTATTCGAGAATTGTGTGCTCTTTCTCGCCATACACAAGGCCATGGTATATCTCATCGGAAATGATCCACGGTCCCATCTTGGCGATCTTTTCCATTCTTTCCGGGGAGAGTAAGGTTCCGGTGGGGTTGGAGGGTGAATTGATCAGGATTGCTTTGGTGCGTTCGTTGATAGCCTTTTCAATTGCTTCCGGGCGGTACTGGAAACCGTCTTCTTCGAAAGTGCGGATGCTGTTAGCCTCGGCTCCGGCAAAGGAAATAAAGTTGCTGTAGCAGGCGTAGCAGGGATCGGAGACAATGATGTTGTCGCCCTGATCCAGAATAAAGGTGAAGAGCAGGAGCATTGCCGGAGATGTGCCTTGGGTGATGATTACCCGGCCCGGATCAACATTCACATCATATGTATCTTTGTAATATTTACTGATGGCCTCGCGCAGTTCGGGGATGCCTAGACTGTGGGTGTAGTGCGTCTTGCCGGATTCCATGGCCTTGATGCAGGCCTGTTTTACACATTCCGGGGTGTCGAAATCCGGTTCGCCGATTTCCATATGAATGATGCTGCGGCCTTGTCGTTCAAGCTCTTGCGCTTTTTCCAGAACGTCCATGACTAAGAAAGGGGTGATTTCACAGGCTCTTTTTGAAATGTATTCCATGCTACTCTCCGTGGGGTGGGATGATATGATGCGCTTCGCGCTTTTGATGTGAGATTTCGCCTCTGTCGGCCAAAGGATCATGGCCCCTTTGGAATCCCGATTAGGGGGAGGGGTATTTGATTTAATCTGCTGTATACATTTTGAATCGAGCGAGCGCAACATTGTCGGTTTGAATTTGTTTATCATGCTTGTGCCCGTGTCTGTGATGAAGTAAATACCCGCCACAGACCATGAACATACTTCTCATCGACAATAACGACAGCTTCACCAATAACCTTGAGCATCTGCTGGCCCGCGAAATTGCGGAAGCGGCTATTGATGTGCGCCCTTACGCATATGTATTGGGGAATGGTGGGGACTTCGATTTCCGTAAATACTCGCTGATAATAATTTCTCCCGGTCCCGGTTGTCCTGCTGATTATCCGGGCTATGAGCGGGTAATTCTATCCGGTTTGCCCGTGCTGGGTATTTGTCTCGGCATGCAGATTCTTAATGAATATTATGGCGGACAGACCGCACGTTTGGATGGTTGTTTCCATGGACGTACTGAGCGCATCGGGTTTGCCGGGAATGATCTGGCGGTAGCCCGCTATCATTCTCTTTATTGTGTGCAGTTGGGTGATGGTTTGCAATTGCTCAGCGTGAACAGCACACAAGTCCCTATGGCTGTGGCCCATGAAAGCTTGCCTGTGCTGGGCTACCAGTTTCATCCTGAATCTTTTTTAACCGAGCAACCCGGAGTTTTCATTGAATTTGCCCTTAATCATTTCGGACTCCTGTAGTTTCGAGCACTTCCGGGAGATCGGTTATCACTTTGTGTGCGAGCATGAAGCGGATGTTTTGCTGGGTTCCAGCAAAACCCCGAACTCAGGTTTAAGCTATCTGGGTGTTGAACCGCAGAATGAATTGATCATTCATCCCGGTGCGAGCGGAGCAGAAGTTAAGGCAAAAATGAAAGAGTTCTGCTTTGCGGATGATGAGCCGGTCATCGGTTATCTCTCTTATGAACTCGGTCATGAATTGCGCGGGGTGGAAAGCAGCAAGCAATTTGAATTTCCTCTGCTGCATTTGAAGAAGTACTGCGCAGTGCTGATTCATGACGGTGGTGATTCATCCCTGAAATTGGTTTGCGATAAAACTTATCGGTCAGTAATTGATGAATCAATCTTACAGGCAGAAGTAATTCCATCTGTCGAATTGCCGTTATTTGCTGCTGAGAAGATTCGTATGTCCTTGGATAAACAGGGCTATGAAGATGGTGTTGCCGGAACACTTGAATATATCCGTGACGGTCTGACCTATCAGCTGAACCTAACTACCCGTCTTACGATGGATGGTGGGAATGTTGATCCGCTGCTCTGGTTTTTCGCGCTCCATAATCGATATCCGGCAGCTTATTACGCGCTGTTCCGTAGTGGTGGGAAAGTGATTGTCTCGACTTCCCCGGAACTATTTCTGCGAGTTGAGCAGGGCAGGGTTCTTTCTGAACCGATTAAAGGCACTCTTCATTTTGAAGAGTATTCTGAAGAGTTGGTCAGGTCACTGCAAAGTTCTGTGAAAGAGGATTCCGAACTTTCCATGATTGTGGATTTGATCCGCAATGATATTTCGGCTGACTGCCGTTATGGATCAGTGGCTGTTGAGGACCATAAGTCTGTCTTTGCGGTGGATAATCTTTTGCAGATGTTCAGCCGTGTGCGCGGGGAATTGGCGGCAGGACGTGATTGCATTGATCTTTTGCTGAATGCTTTTCCCGGCGGTTCAATTACCGGATGCCCCAAGAAAAGTTCCATGGAGCTTATCGATAAGCTGGAACCGCATGTGCGCGGACCTTATTGCGGCAGCATCGTGCTTATCAATGGACCGCAGGACATGGTTTCGTCCATTGCCATTAGAACCGCTGTTTATGATCAGGAAACACAAAGCATCGACTACTGGGCCGGAAGCGGTATAGTCATTGATTCCGATCCCGAAGCAGAGTACAGGGAAACAATTGCCAAAGCCGGTAAAATTCTCACCCCGGAGTCTGTATGATTTATTATCGAAATGGTGAATTACTCGAAGACGAAGTCCGTCTGGATTTTTCCCAGCCCGCTTTCAGGACCGGATACGGATTTTTTGAAACTATTTGCTGGAACGGCAGCAAAATCTGCCACCTCGATTTGCATCTGGAACGGGCACGCAATAGTTTAGCTGAATTCGGAATCGCGGAAGAGCCTCTTGAATACGAGACTGTAATCCGGGAAGTGATTAACGCAAACGGTTTGGAAAATGAATTTGCGCGGGTGAATGTCTTCTTTCCGGCAGAGCAGGGCATGACTTTGCCCATGGTCAGTGCGGTGCCGTTTGAATATGTTGCGCAGCGCACTTGGAGCTTGAAACCTAATCCGCATATCTTCCTAACTCCGCTCATGGCGCATAAATCAACTAATCGCATGGATTACCTCAACGCGTGGAAATATGCACAGTCTGAAGGCTTTGATGATGCGCTATTGCAGGACTTTGAGGGTAATGTGCTGGAGTCTTCTTTTGCGTCCCTGTTATTCAGGGTGGGGGATGCTTATTTCGAACCGCAAACCGAGTTTAAACTTCCCGGCATATCCCAGATGGTTGCGGCGTGTCATATCGATATTGACTCCGTGCGAATTAGTTTACCCCAGATTGAGCAATTCGATCACGTCTACGCCCTTAATTCATTGGGCGGCATGATTCCGATCACCGCCATCGGTGATGTTAAATTTGAAGTAGATTTTGTTATTGCAGAGCGGATTAGTAGGGCTGTGTTGGAGCTTTAGATTCTAGGAAACCAGCAGGTAATCCCTACCCATCACATAGCCCCGCCTACCGAGAAAGCCAGCAACTTCATCCCGCGCACCCCAGCTTGCCACGTAGGAGAGCAGGAAAGTCTCTCCTGCTGTGGGGATTTCATTGCGGTGCAGCACTTTCTTGCCGTGAATGAACATACCCACTTTGCGTGGATCTACGTCCACATAGAAAGCAGTTTCCACACCAAGGCTCTCCAACATCTGGTAACGCTTACGCGAAGTACGCCCGGAACCTATGATTCCAACTTTGGGGTTTTGGCCTAGGTGCTTTTGCAGCCAGCGCAGCAGGTATTCGCTCTTGATGCGATAGAATGCTTCAACTGTATACTTAGGATGGTTGCGGGACAGACGGTCCGGCGGATCGTTCCAGATGAGCAGCTCTTCATCCACCTTGCGCATTTTGACCCCGGCTTCCAGCCAGCGCAGGACCAGCTCATAATCTTCGGGAAAATCGCCATCGCGGAACGGGCCGTGCTCGGCAATTAATTCCTTGCGCATCATGATGGAAGGGTTGGCAAAAGGAAATTCCACAAAACGGTTCAGTGAAATCTCCTCCGCACCGATGATGGTGTTGATCCAGTCCACATAATGGGCATAGCCGCCCTTTGTTTTGCGATTTCCCCCGAAACCGACGCGGCAGGCGGTCAGGCCTGTTTGCGGATCGTTGTCCAGCAGTTCGGCCTGCTTGGCAATGCGTTCAGGCAAGGCCATGTCATCAGCATCCATGCGTGCAATGTAGCTCCCACTCGCTGCTTTAATAGCTGCATTCGCAGCACCGACCACGCCTTGGTGCTCAAGGAAAATCGGCTTTAACCGTGGGTCACGGCTAGCATATTCCTTAAGCACTTGGGCGGTTTTGTCTTCGGAACCGTCATCCACGGCCACCAGTTCGAGATCTTCGAAGGTCTGGCCGAGGATGCTCTCAATTGCAGCCCCAACTGCGGAATCACAATTGTAACAGGGCATTGTTACCGAGACTTTGGGGGAGCCCATGCTTACTCAGCTCCCTTGGCTGCTTCTTGTTCCATTGATTCCTGCATTTGGCGTTTGAGCCTGCAAATGCTGCATACTCCGGCTGATGTGGGGTAGCCGCATTCGGTACAGGGATTGATTTCGTAGTCTTTCTCCTCTTTTTCCAGAGCTGCAAACGCAGGCCGACCGCGGTCGAGGAAACCTTTGTAGAAAGCTCGTTTGGTGCCGGGGCTGCGCAGTTCCATATCCCGCCAGAGCATCTTGTGCCCGGTAAAGCTTGCGCCGGAACTGTAGGGGCAGGGCAGGTGATGGTAAGGAATGTCCGCCAGAAAAGAGAATATGGCACTTTCATATTCAGTGACCCGGAAAAGGGGCTTCACTTTCTTGGCAAAGCCGTTTTCCGCAGGCAGTACCGGACCCTGATCGGAAAGATAGCCTTGATCCCAGCGCAGGGTGTTGGCGAAAAGTCGGGCTATTTCGTCATCAAGGTTATGGCCTGTGGCGAGGGCGGTGTTGCCTTCTTCAATGGCAACCTTGTTGAAGTAGTGGCGTTTGAATTTTCCGCAGATGGCGCAGATGGGGCGGCGGATGTGCTTTTTGATCAGCGGTATGGGCACGCCTTCTTTTTCCAGTTCCACCACCCGCAGCGGGTAGCCTTTGGATTTGCAGAAATCTTCCACCACAGAACGGGCCTTGATGGATGATTCAAAAATTCCCAGATCAATGTGCAGTCCGGTTACATTGTAGCCCAGCTCTGCCAGAGCATACATAAGGCCGAGGGAGTCCTTACCACCGGAAAGGGCAACCAGCACTTTGTCGTCGCGTTCGAGTAGATTGCGTCTCTTGATACCCTGCGCAATCTGCTTCATGAAGAAACTATTGAAGTGTTCCTTACAGAATGCGGCATTGTGGCTGGGCAGAGCTGCAACTGCCTTTGCTTTGCATACCTTGCATTTCATATCTTTATCCTACGGAAACTACTTTTCTGATTTCGATCTCATCACCCTGTCTGATCTGTTCATCCTGTGTGAGGAGTTCCCCATTGCGGATAACCAGCGCATCGGTGTGATGCAGTCCCTGCTTGTTAAGTAATTGCAGGACGGTATTTAATTTCGTGTATTCTACTGTCTGGCCTTCGGGTTCGATTTTGACAATTACCATGGTCAGAATCCTTTTCTTTTAGTATATGATAAGATGATGTCCGAGGCTTAGGGGCTTAGCGTTTAAGTTGGTTTTTATCAAGCTTTTCCTACTAGGAAGAGGGAGAATTTTTCGTACCATAAGCCGGAATTCGTTAAAATTAAAAAAAATGCAGCCATAAGCCGAAAACGCTGATATAATATGGCAGGATTAAGCATTGAATTTGAATTATGCCAGCAAAACAGATAGATTTAAAAAAAAATCTATTAATGTTGACCCGAGCTTCAATATTGAACTAAACTGGGAATAATGAAAAACGACTTTCAAGGAGTTGCATATGGCCCAGAAGACAATTTTAGTCGTTGACGACGAAAAGCATATACGGATGCTCTACAGAGAGGAGCTTGAGGCCAGTGGCTATAAAGTTGCCACTTCCGATGGTTCCGAAAGTATCCTTGAGGTTATCGGGCGCGAGAATCCTGATCTGGTGGTTCTGGACATCAAGCTTGGAATTAATCGTTCCGGTTTGGATCTTTTGCAGGAGATCAGGCAGGAGGATCAGGAACTTCCAGTTATTCTCAGTACAGCCTATGACAGCTTCAAACACGATATGAAGTCCATCGCGGCTGACCACTATGTGGTTAAATCCGTTGATTTGAGCGAGCTGAAGGAAAAAGTTAAGCAGGCTTTGGGCTGATTTTAGCACCGCTTTAATTGGCTGAGTCCCAAAATAATTAAACTTTTTTTAGGAATCTATGAAAATAGGTTCCTTTTTTACTTGCCAAACGCAAATCATGGTGCTAGAACTCGCTTGTCTTTGACGGCAGAGATGTTCAAAAGACACCATAAATAAATGCAGGCCAGTAGTTCCAACGGCTAGAACGTCGGTCTCCAAAACCGAATGCTGGGGGTTCGAATCCCTCCTGGCCTGCCATTTATCACTTCAAAAAAGCGAACAAGCTACTATCCATGTTCGACATCGCCAATACAATCAAAGAAATAAGCATTCTTGCTTTACCTTTTCTTCTGGCAATTACCTGTCATGAGGCCGCTCACGGCTTTGCTGCTTACCTCCTTGGAGACCCTACGGCTAAACACGCCGGTCGCCTTACACTCAATCCATTGAAACATCTTGATCCGATGGGAACCCTTGCCCTCGTACTGACACGCATGATCGGCTGGGCTAAACCTGTTCCGGTCAATCCCATGTATTTCAAAAATCCGCAGCGGGACATGATGATTGTCGCCTTGGCTGGTCCGGCGGCAAACATGACACTTGCGGTAATGTTCTCAATTGTCGTAAAGGTGATTCTTTCACTTGATGTGAATGGTCTATCGCCCCTGATACTCAAGATTCTTGAGCCGTCAGTGATGATCGCCAATGCGGGGGTAATTATCAATCTGGCCCTATGTTTTTTCAATCTGCTGCCCATCCCTCCGCTGGACGGGAGTAAGATTCTCGCCGGATTTATGCCCCGTGAGGCCGCATTCAAGTTTATGTCGTTCCGGTACGGATTCGTTATCGTAATCCTGCTGGCTATGCTCGGACTGCTCGGTAAAGTGATTAGTCCGGCTATGGGTTTCTTCTATAATTTTCTGGTTCATTAGAACCGCCAAGCATACAAGATTTTAAAATGAATAAGACAAACAATCGCATAGTTTCAGGCATGAGGCCCACTGGTAGATTGCACCTTGGACACTACTTCGGTGTTCTGGTCAACTGGGTCAAAATTCAGGAAGATCACGAATGTTATTTCTTCGTTGCCGACTGGCACGCAATGACAAGTGAATATTCCGATCCCCGCAAGATTCAGGGTTTTGTTCCTGAGCTGGTCAAAGACTGGATTGCTGCAGGTCTTGATCCTGAAAAGTGCGTTATTTTCCATCAGTCTCAGGTTAAGGAGCACATTGAGCTGCACCTGATCCTGTCCATGCTGACTCCGCTTGGCTGGCTGGAAAGAAACCCGACCTACAAAGAAATCAAGCAGGAGCTGGTTCAGAAGGAACTCAATACTTACGGTTTCCTCGGCTACCCCGTGCTTATGGCCTCTGATATTCTCATGTATAAGCCGTCCCTTGTTCCCGTGGGACAGGACCAGCTTCCCCATCTGGAGCTGACCCGTGAGATCGCACGCCGCTTCAACCATCTGAACGGCGAGTACTTCCCTGAGCCTAATGCAATGCTTACTGAAGATGCTAAACTACCCGGTCTGGACGGTCGCAAGATGTCCAAGAGCTACAACAACGGCATCTACCTCGGCGAGCCTATTGAGGAAGTTAAGCCTAAGATCATGTCCATGCTGACTGACAAGAACAGAATGCGTAAGGCTGATCCGGGTGATCCTGAGATTTGTAACCTTTACCCTTATCACAAGTTGCTTACCGACGATGCAAAGTGTGCTGAGATTCAGGAAGGCTGCCGCAATGCATCCCTTGGTTGTGTTGACTGTAAGAAGATGCTGGCCGAAAGTATGGAAGCTTTCCTTGCTCCCATGCAGGAACGCCGCCGCCATCTGGATGAGAATCCCCAGCTCGTTTGGGATATTCTCCACGGGGGGACTGCCAAGGCTCAGGCCAAAGCTAAAGAGAATATGGAAGAAATCCGCGAACGCATCGGTTTCAAGTTCTAAGTTCTATTTTTGCTATGACATTAAAAATCCCCTGTTGCAGATGCAGCAGGGGATTTTTGGGTTTAAATCTGGCCTAGAACTTATCTAAAATAAAATCGGTAATAGTCTGAATTGCTGATTTTTTATGCTCAATTACTTCTTCTTCTGTTTCCCACCATTGCAGATCGCTGAATTCGAGTGGCAGGCGCAGGGTCAGGAAAGGCAGGAAGAAGCGGTGTACATTTTCTTTTGATGATCCTTTTACGGAATCAAAGTGAAAGAACACTTCACCGATGAACCATGCGCGGTCTTTTTGTGTAGCAGGCTCAGGCGGCTTGATGTACATGAAGTCCGGGTCGGTCTCGGATTTAAGTTCGCTGTCATGGAAGCGGGCGAAAAGATTGAGTACTTGTTTACGTATGGCTTTATCACCGTAGACATCCACGATGAATGTGAATTTTAGAAATCCGGTATCCGGAGTCAGGGTGTGGCGCGATATTTTGAGCACGCCATCCTTTCTTTTTGATTCGTCATCATCGAGGAAAAGGTCGAAGGAGCAAAAGCCGATAAAGTTTTCCGATCCGCGCAGTTCTGCCAACTGGGCTTCAATTCCGGCAGTACTTTTATTCATTGCTGTCTGTCTCTTTTCTTTCGGATTCATCGCGGGCGTAGCCTTGTCCAAATCCGTTTCCAGTTCTTTTGACCATCTTAAAGATGGCAAAAACGATGACCAGCATTATTATTATGGCTTCGACACCTTCACCTGTCATACTCATCTCCTATCCATCCGTTTAGCGGCAATTAATGAGAACACCCCTGCAATGATTCTCCTTTAATTAAAGCTGTTACCTTGGGAACAGCGATTAATGCAAGCAGAATGAGCGCGGATAGGGTGTAAAACACTCCATGTCCGTGTTCTTCGCCAGTATGTACCCAGTCAGTGATACTCAGGCCCATTGAATAGTAGAGCCAGTTGGTGAGCATTCCGAGCGCAAGTGAACAGCCTATTATTGATCCAAGATAAATAAATGCGGACCGTTTACCTAAGAGTTTCGCTACTACGGTGAATGATGCTGCGTTGGTAGCAGGGCCTGCGAGCAGAAAAACGAGTGCTGCTCCGGGGGATAGTCCTTTTAGTGCAAGGGCTGCTGCGATAGGAGTTGATGCTGTAGCGCAAACGTAAAGTGGAACAGCCGCAGCCAGCATGATCAGTAGGGGGAAGAATCCGTCACCAAGGTTTCTTTCGATGAATCCATCAGGAATCAGCGCACCGAATATTCCAGCTAAGAGCACTCCGCCGATAAACCAGAGTCCGATGTCCTGCAATAAGTTTCCGAAGGAGTATTGCATCCCATAGGCAAATTTGCCACTTATGGAATCCGGGAGATTGTCTTCGTGGGAGGACCCGCATCCGCATCCGGAATCAGAACAGCTGGACTGTGTTGGACTTTGTTGAGCACCGCATCCACATTCAGAACCACAACAACTTGATTCACTAGGTTCTGAAGTGTCATGTGATCCGCATTCACAGCCTGATAATTCATGTTTATGTTCCATGGTGGGAAGCAGTACCGCATCAGGGAGCAGCTTTGGAGCTTCGTTAGTGATGCTATTTTTCTTTTCATTTCCGTCGACCATGATTCCGGCGACCACGGCGGTGAAGAATGCCGCGAAGGGCCGGATAAAAGCCATGACAGGGTCAAGCAGGGCGTAAGTTACAGCAATGGAATCCACCCCGGTTTCCGGGGTAGAGATCAGGAATGAAGTCGTGGCTCCTTTGCTTGCTCCCTGCTGGCGAAGTTGTGCTGCAGCGGGAATCACTCCACAACTGCACAGAGGGATGGGAACACCAAGAATGGAAGCTTTAATCACATCTGAAGTTTTGCCGGAACCAAGGTTTCGTGAAATAAATTCCGGGCCCACAAATGCCTTAAGCAGTCCGGCAATGAAAAAACCTAAAAGCATGAACGGTGCAGACTCAAGCAGCACCTCCCATGATTCATGGAGGATGTTAAAGAGTATATCTATCATTTATTTTTCTCCTTGCGGAATTTCGCAGCCGTCTTTGAGCATATGGGCTAAAGCGGTCTGCATGATGATTTCGACGTGTTTGTCGTTAAGGCTATAGATGGCGCGGCGACCGTTTTTTTCAAAGCGCACCATTCTGGCAGTGCGTAGTATTCTCAGTTGATGGGAAATTGCCGAGTGGGACATCTCCAGCAGTTCTGAAAGATCGCAAACACAAAGATCGCGAATGGAAAGGGCATGCAGGATTTTGATTCGTACCGGTTCGCCAAGAATCTTAAAGGTTACAGCAAGGTCATTTAGCGTTTCCTTGGGGCACATTTTTTCTTGAACAAATTCAACCGCCCCCGGTGTGGGGTTGTGTGTGTTGCAGCACTCAGAACTTTTTGTCATGATGAAACCTATATGTTAATATATGAACAGATGTTCATATGTTAAGCTTGTTGAGATTGAAGTCAAGAGGAAAAATGGACGGAAAAAGTTTGAAAAGTTGCCGAGTGGGAATCTATAATATAATTGCAGGAAAATTTTATTTACAAGAAATATATTTGTTGTGTTCAATTAAAATTGAAGCTGCTTTTTTGCAAGGGGCTGGGTTTGGCTGATTCATTACGAAATATTATATATATAGATCCGGAGATCTATGATCTGGTTCCTGTCCTAATAGACTCGCTTGCAGCAGAACTGGAAGAGATGGTTTCATCGATGGGCAGTCGTGATCTCGTGAATTTACGCGAAAAAATTCACTATTCCAAGGGAGCGGCTCTTACTTTCGGGTTTAAGAAATATGCAGATGAACTGGCAAAATTGTATGAAGCCGTTGCCGATCAAGATGACACGCGCATGTTGCAAGGACTTGGCAGATTAAAACTTTTGTTGAAAGAGACCTCGTTTATGCCTACCGAATAGTTAAAGTCCCAGCAGTAACTCATACGTTTTTTTACTGATTCCCGGCTCTCCACTTTCCCTTGGTCCTGCGACATTCATGATTTTGATGTTGTGCAATTTTATCCATGCCCTGATAATATCCGGGGTATTGGGATTATCTATGTCGACTACTGCCAGAGGTTTTTTGTTCCTACGCGCCACCTTTATGGTCAGTTCGGTTCCCTTAGATGCTCGTTTTCCGGGAAGAACCAGGGTGCCGTCAGAGTCCAGCACGTTCTTTTCTGTCCTTCGCCAGTACTGCCAATCATCCATTTCCTGCATATTATATTGAGGCGGTATAGGACCGTCTTCAGCCTTGCGTCCTTTAGGGCACCAACCTCTATGCGGTATACCGCGTTCAATGGCAGCATCAAGTGCCCCCCGGTCAACTCCGGTCTGACCTCCGGAAATAAAGGTCATTTCTTCAGGAAGCCGGGTAGAGCTTTTAGCAAAGGTGTTTGATTTAAACTCTGATTCGCCGTTACATTTAGGGCAGATGATTTTGATCTTTTCCTGAATCAGAGCCGCCCGCCTTTCAAAAGATTCAAGCGGCCCTGTCCATGAGCATTTTTTGCAAGAAGCGAATTTTCGTGTTCCGTAGTCAGTTGGTCTTTCCATAGGGATGTTGATATCAGTTTTATGGTAAAATAACAATCTGTACTTCAGGTGTCTGCGATAAACGTGCTAGGTCAAGGCTGTTGCTTAGCTCTGCGGTGATGAAGATCGTGCCCTTGAAGCCTGATGACACGCGGTCCCATAGTTCTGCTGGCGGGCAGTAATTAATTTTACCCGGACATATTACAAGCAGATTTTCTGTCGGTGTTTCATTCTCTTTACCAAGCACCATGCAGGGATCAGTCATAATCAGGTCTTCTTGAAGAAGACCGTGAATCGTCTCAACCAACCGTTTTTCATCAATCGGTTTGACCAAAGCAGCATCACCTCCGGCCTGTTGTCCTTCAGCAAGTGCACTAATGACAATGACCGGAATATGTCTGGTGGAAGGATCTTGACGCAGGGCAGTTATTGCCTGAGCTCCGTCCATGACCGGCATTTTCAGGTCCATGGTGATCAATTGAGGCATACGCTTTTTCGCTGTCTCAACCGCTTCTTGCCCGTTGCTAACCGTTACGATTCTGTAGCCTTCTTCTTCAAGCACTTGAGACAGGAATTCATTCAATGCCGGATCATCGTCAGCAACCATGATCAACGGGCTTCCAGCACTGCCCGGATGAGTATCGCGTGGAGCGGACATTTTTAAAGGTGCAGCAACCGGGACAGGAGAATCTTCTTTCTGCGCACCAAGGGCCAAAGTGAAATGGAAGGAGCTACCTTCTCCAAGTTTACTGTCTACCCAAATCCGTCCATTGTGATGATCTACGATCTGTTTGCAGATGGGGAGTCCTAACCCTGTACCTTTGGGCTTTCCAGTCAGGGTATCCCCTGCTTGCTTAAAGCGTTCGAATATTTTTTTCTGGTCTTCGGGTGAGATGCCGCTACCTGTATCGCTTACGCTGACCATGATTTCATCGTCATGTGATCTTGCTGTGCAGGTGATTGAACCGGAATCTGTGAACTTAACAGCATTGGAAATAAGGTTAACCAATACCTGCATGACTCTATCCCGGTCGCCGTACATGGTCGGCATGCTATCATCCACTTCAACAATCATTTTCAGATTATTGGGCTTCCATAGCGGAGTGGTAGTATGAATAGAGGTCTCAATTACCTCAGTTATGTCTATTGGAACCCGCTTCCAGTCAATTTTCCCGGATTCCATTTTGGCAATATCAAGCACGTCATTGATCAGCTCGGTCAATCTTTGTCCTTCAGATACAATGATTCCAATATTGTCCTGCACCTGGGTTATAGCTTTAGTTGTCTTTTTGTCCTGTGCTTCACAGACTGGGAAGACTGATTTTTCCAGCTTCTTTTTGATGATCTTGGCAAAGCCCAGAATAGAGGTCATGGGCGTACGCAGTTCATGGGAAACAGTGGATATAAAGTCGGTTTTGAGATTATCAACTTCTTTTTCATAAGTAATATCGCGTACCAGAATAACTGCACCGAGGCATACATTCAGATTTGCCGTACCATCTGTTTTATGGATCGGAGTTGCTACAGCTTTATATGTTTTTCTGCCGTTCAGTTCAATCTCAGACGAGTATACTTCATGTTCACATCCCTTTACCAGTTCAAAAAGAGCGGTCATTTCTTCAGGGAAGTAGTCTTTAATATCCTTGCCGCGCATATCGTGATTTTTAAAACCGAATAGCTCTCCCAGTGCCGGGTTAGTCACGGATATCCTTCCATTGATATCAACTACCAGCAGCCCATCAGCAAGGTTGTCCATAATGACTTCCATATAAGTCAGGGTATCCTGTAATTCACTGGTGGCATTGCCAACCGCCCGTTCCAGGCCGGAAATCAGCGTGGTCAATTCTTCGGCCATGTTTTTCATGGTCCCGGCAAGCAGACCGATTTCATCTTTGGAGGTAATCTCTATCTCCGCAGTAAAATCATGATCAGAAAGTTTTTTAGCGTATTCAGTCAGCTGATTAAGCGGTTCTGAAATACGCTTCACCATCATATAAAGGATGAAAACACTGCCCCAAAAGATAAAAGACATTACGATCTGGAGCTTTGCAATAGCGGCCCAGACGTATTTGTTAATGATGCCTTTATCCATGCCCACATGGACGTATCCAGCCATACCGGCAAGGATCGGTTTGGTAATGTCGATGACAGTACCCATGCCGGGGACTTCCAATTCGCGGATGGATATTGTTTCGGGATGGATAGTCGTACCGCTTAAAATTTCAGGAACTTCAGGAACGAAGGTGTGCGAGACAATATTTCCATTCGAGTCCTGCACGTAAACATATGCGGCACCGTCACTGTCCCTGAATTGATCGATCATAGACTGAATCGTGGAGGCATCGCGGTTAAGCAGGATTTCTACACTGGAACTGGCAAGACTGCTGGCTATTGCTTTGCCCTTGCCCACGTATTCATCAACCATGTGGTTGTGCAGGGTCAAAGCAGAGACTAAAGACATGGATGTTGAAATTACTCCGAAAAGGATAAAGTTTAGAAGCATAGTCTTCTGGAATATTTTTGACATTCGCATTTTCATTTGCTCCACCTCTTCCAGTCTTTCAGGGGGACGAATTTCCCATCTGAAACTGTTGTATAATATACTTCGTCCAAGCCTTGGTGTTTTCCGCGTCCGAAGTTGATATCCGTACCTATACCGATATCAAGGTTGCGGATAGACAGCGTGGCGGCGTAGATATTTCCTTGATATTGAGGCATGGATAGCTGCTTCAGAATGTGGGCCATAACCTTGGCGTTCAGGAATCCTTCGAAGCTGATGAAACTGAACTGCAATGGAGTATAATCCTTGCCGAATCCTTCCGGCGGTGGTGGATTTTTAACCATGGCTTCGCGATATTCACGTACCGCCTTAAGGGTCATGTCTTCGTAGCTGGGAACTGTCTGGGAATTGATCAGGCCCGCTGTATAGTCTTTGCCGGTTGCTTTGGTCAGCCCGGTCAGAGGTTCAAGCATGTTTTCACTACCCACAAAAGAGAGGTTGCAGATGGGGACATCAATTCCGGCATCACGGACATCCCGGATAAAGGCCGCACAGGCTTCGTAAGCACCCACGGAAATAATCGCATCCGGTTTACCCCTGCTGATTATTTCTACTTGGTTTTTCATGGATTCATCAAATGAAGCACCGCGTCTGTATGTGGCTTCTGCTACAATTTCCAATCCTTTTTCCTTTAAAGCTTTCCGCGTACCGTCCCAGCCGCTTCTGCCATATGCATCAGCCTGATAGAATACAGCTATGCGGTTGTGTCCTGTCATATAAAGGTTATGGACCAGGCCCCATGTTTCCTGTCTGTAGGATGCACGCAGGTTGAAAACGTATTCTTCGTATGGAAACTCCCTTTGTGGCTGGGCTCCGGTGAAGGGGAAGAAAAGATATTCCGGCTCTTTCGAGTTGAAATGTTTAATGACCGGAAGAACGCGGGTGACAGTGGGGGTCCCTACGTAGTTGAATAGGCAATCCACGTTATCCTTTTCCACAAGTTTGATGGTATTTCGGATAGCAGGTTCCGGATTGTAACCATCATCGAGAAATTTGATGGCAATTTTGCGCCCATTGATGCCGCCTTGAGCGTTGATTTGGTCGAAATAAGCTTTAGAACCCCGGTAAAGTTCAATGCCCAGGCCCTTGCTCGGCCCGGTAAGGGCTGCGGACATTCCAAGCAGGAACGGTTTTTGAGCGGCGGCTGAAGGGCAGACCAGCAGGGAGGTCAGCAGGAGTAAGGTTAGCGTGGATGAGGCTTTGTACATACCGGAAACCCTGATATTTTAGGCCTTACCCTTACATGAAAGTCAAAGGTTCGGCATTAGTTCATATTGCAACGAGGAATTTTGCAGAACCTCGTGGATACGGGGCGGTCAAGGTCAATTGATTCCGCTCCAACCTCAATTTCAGAAATTTGGTCAATGAACAGGCTCACCAACTCTTGATCAAGTTTGCCTTCAGCTGCTTCTATAGAAAGAATTTTCAAAGCACGTTCTTTTGGTGTTGCAGGCTTATAATGGCGTTCTTGAGTAATGGCATCGTAAATGTCCACGATGGCGAGAATTCTGCTCTGGATGAGAATTTCGTCAGCATGCAGCCCTTCAGGGTATCCTGAACCATCCATTCGTTCGTGGTGTTGCCCGATAATCGTCAGCAATTGCGAGAGGTCGTTTTGAAAGGGGATGTGTTCAAGTATGCGTTTGCTTTCAGAGGGATGCCTTTCGATTTCCATGCGCTCTTCCGCAGTCAGGTTGCCGCGTCGAACTGTAAGGCATTCCAGCTCTCCCGGTTGCAGCATGTGGATGGTAGAACCGTTAATCTTGAATTTTACAGTGCTGATGCTTTCAACAAACTCAAGGTCTTCCTGCGCAGGACTAAGAGATGTATTAATCTGCTTGATTCTTTTGTAATCATCTTCCCATTCATGGCTGTGGTGTAGACCGAAAAGTTTCAGGCGCATGCCGATAATATCGACCATGGATTTCGGAAGCCGGGTCTTTTTAGTCAGGACTTCCTCTTTGATACCGATTTTACCTATATCGTGGAGAATGCCGGAATAGAATATTTCCCGGAGCTGTTCATCGGAAAAAGTTATTTGCGCGAATTTGCCTTTGTTATGTGAAATTTGTCTGGCAAATGAAACCGCAAGATAGGCTACACGCTCGGAATGACCGGCAGTAAAGGGATCCCGTGCGTCAATTGCTTCCGCTAGAGCTTTGAGCAGGGCATCCATCAAAACCCGGATGGATTCAAAATTATAGGCATTGCTGATGGAAATCCCGGCTACGGAAGAAAGGGTGCCCACGTGCTTAAGGTGTGCGGCATTGAATGCGTTTGGGGCACAGGATGTCAAAACCAGCACGCCTTCACATACATTGGGAGAAGGAATAGGCATAATCAGCATTGAGCGGATGTTGTCTGAAAGCTTATTCCTGCAGCGTTTATCCTCGCGGACATTGTTGATAATTTCACCACGTAGGCTGGAAATGATATCTTTAAAAAGAGAGCATTCCATAAGTCTTTGTGATTCTTCTGCGGAGAAATCACCGAAGCTGTCGAATATGGTGAATCCTTCTTCTTCGGGCAGGTATACCGCGCCCATTTCAGCGGGCAGGGCTGAGGTCTTGCACTCATTGGTCAGGGCAGTAATTACATCCTTCAAACGCAGAGAATTGTTCAGCTCGACGATTGAGCGGTGCAGCAGAGCCAGTTCCCGATATTTGGAAAGGGTCTCTTCGCCGATCTGCCTGCGGGCGGTCTCGGATTCAATGTAGTTTGTTATGGCAAAGGCAGTGAATTCCAGAACAGATTTGATGTGTTGCTGTTCCGGGGCAGAAAGGTTATCGCGGTTACGGACAAATACTCCGAGATAAAGATTATCCCCTGCAGAATTTTTAACCGGACTTAAAATTGTTTCTTCAAAGGAATGCTGGACAGGCTCGGCACAGAAGATGGGGGTGCTGTCGATATATACACAGAGTACCGAGCCATCAGGAAGCAGCGGAAGTGCCTTTTGCAAGAATGATTTCAGCTTTTTAGGCTTGATGATTTTTTTTAGCCGGGTTTCCGGATTCAGTCCTGCATTCATGGCGTTGGTATCAGTCCTTAATCTTAAAGATGGATTTGGCTACCTCTAAAATTTCATCAGGGTCGAATGGTTTAGTCATGTATCGTTCGGCTCCCAACTCAAGGCCGTGTTTGCGGTCGGCTTCCTGTCCTTTGGCCGTAAGCAATATGATATTTACCGGGGCGAGTTCAGCATCTTCCCTAACAGCCTGACATACTTCGTATCCATTCATATAGGGCATCATGATGTCGAGAAAGACAAGGTCAGGGCGTTCTGCGCGAATACAATCCAGCCCCTCTTCACCATTCTCGGCTGTCAGCAATTCAACGCCGTAGTCGTCTTCCAGTTCTTCCAAAGTCTGTTCGAGAAGCATCCTGATGTGGACTTCATCATCCACAACTAGAATCTTGCCTGCCATATGTTACCCCTCTTTGTTACCAAATTGTGATCATATTTACATATTGTGTTCAATGTCTGCAAGGGGTAGACTAATGAAATTAGAAAATAGTTAACTTAATGTTAATGTAGTGTGCAAATTAATTAAGGGTGTGGGAATGCTCACTCAATGTAGTGATAGCTTTTTTCCTAAAACAATATATTTTTAAATGTGCATTTCGTCAGCTTTGGGTGGTATAGCTTGTTTATAACTGTAACAGAAATGTTTGTATGATTCAGTCTAAAGTAGATTCAAGATTTCTCGGAACGGTACAGGATACGTTTCATGGTCTGCCACCCTTACCTGGTCCGGTTCAGACTTTTTTGATGTTTCTTGGTGCAAGCCTTTTGTTCGTGCTGATAGTTTATTGGTTTAAAAGTTACGGGTTCGGCAAGATTGTTAAGAGTTTGCTTAAAAAAACTTCCTTCGACCTCAAGAGCGGCGGCGGAGAAAAGAAAACCGGTAAGTCCAAGGCATTTAAAATTGTTGTCCGTAATGGTAATGGCGGGCCTTGGAAGGTCTCAAGTGATCAGGATATTCTCGATAAGTTAGTCATGAGCAAGGCGCAGATTGATGTGCTTGTTGAACGTTCCGGTCAACGTTCCCTTGCTGCTGTTGTGAATGCTGCAGGAGTGGAAAAACTAGATGTTGTGGCTACTTTCGATGATTTGGTCAGTGACGAACTTTTGAATCCCGGCACTCAGGTTAAATGTATTTTTCCTGAAATGATACGTGGTGAGAAAAAGGTTAATGCCTTTGTGGGGTTGATTGCGAGTAAATCTTCAGACAAGGGCATGATTATAACCCGGCGCTCTTCCTTCGGTTTCATTAAGCGCAGGTTTTTTGCCCGCCGCAAGGTTGCCGACCAGCGCTATATTAAAATTAAAATCTGGCGGCTTGAAACTGAGGATTATGATGTTGATTTTATCCTCGACAATATCAAAGCGGATGTCCTTATTGATAACCGTAAGTTTAAAACCCCCAACCCTTCAGTACCGCAGGTATTAGACATTTCCAAGGGCGGAATCGCTCTTACCGCTACCTTCCGGGAGGGTGGAAATGTTATCTCTCGTAATGATAAAGTCATTTTGTGCATGTTGATTTACCAACCTTCC
This sequence comes from Desulfovibrio sp. UBA2564, assembly GCA_002340305.1. Taxonomy (GTDB): domain Bacteria; phylum Desulfobacterota; class Desulfovibrionia; order Desulfovibrionales; family Desulfovibrionaceae; genus Maridesulfovibrio. Next base: position 7,554 of record DDLU01000106.1, on the reverse strand, counting down.
CATAAAACCTTTCAGCCGCATCTCATTTATGCTGAGTCCAGAGCGGCGCGGGCAATGGGGCGGGGCATGACCAGACTAAGCTTTCAGTTCTTACGCAGTCTACAAGTTCCCCCACGTAAACGCAGTACCCTGTTTAAAGGACAGGCTGTAATGGCCATGAGTTTGGCTCACCCTGAAAGAAAATGATTTATCCATGAAAAAAATATTACTTCTAGTTTTGTTATTGGTCTTCATAGCCTGCGAACGCTCTGTTTCCATTGATGTAGAGGAGAGTGAGAATGCAGGTATTTATCCTGAAAAAGTTGTGCTTGGCGCATCGCTCGCTCTTGAAGGGCACGCCAGTTATCTGGGAGTGCAAACTATTCACGGAGCTCTCGCTTATTTGAAGCATATTAATGAGCAGGGCGGTGTGCATGGACGTGGGATTGAAGTTATAACCTATGATGATTCATATGATCCGCCAAAGTGTCTGATTAACACCCAGAAGCTGATCATTGAGGATAAAATTTTTGCGCTGTTCTGCTACGTGGGAACTCCGACAACTGTTGAAGTTCTGCCGTTGGTGGAGGATGCGCGTATTCCGTTGCTTGGTATGTTTACCGGGGCTGATGCACTGCGCAAGCCTTTCAACCCTTACGTCATAAATATTCGGCCCTCTTACTATCAGGAAACCCGTGAAGCTGTGCGGCATATGGTTGAAGATTTCGGGATTACCAAGATTGCGGTTTTCTATCAGTATGATGCTTTTGGATTTGACGGACTTACCGGGACTGAACTGGCATTGAAGGATTTCGGTCTTGAGCCGGTGGCAAGGGGATCATACACCCGTGGTTCTCTTGATGTTAGTGAGGGGGTGGAACGCATTAAAGATTCCGGTGCACAAGCAGTTTTCATGATCGGGACAAGCGGCCCCAGCCTTAAATTTATGGATCGCATGCAGCAGGCTGGTGCGAGTCCTGTTTATTATACGGTGTCCTTTATGGGGGCCCGTGAATTTGCCCGTAACCTGAAGTCGGACAAAGAATTAATTATCATGTCACAGGTGGTTCCACCGTTTGCCGATGATCACGACCTCTCCAGTTCCGAAGCTGCCACCTATATTAAGTTGCTCAAGAAATATTACCCTGATGACACGCCAAACCTTGTTGGCTTGGAAGGATTTTTCAATGCCCGGATTCTTGTAGAAGGATTACAGCGCAGCGGTCGCAATTTGAGCCGGGAAAATTTTATTGAAGCTATTCAATCCATGGATGAGTTTGAAATTGCACCGGGGATAACTGTTTCATATGGTGCGAAAGATCATCAGGGTATGGATAAAGTCTATTTTACCCGTTTTAAGAATGGCAGATTTGAGTTGATCAGGGATTGGGCGGAACTCAAGCGGGGGGCTTTGAAATGAGGAAAATTTCAAAGCAGGAGCTTATCGAAAAGTTCTCCGGGCTGACGCTTAAGAATAAAATCTTTTTTTCTACTCTCGGGGTCATCCTGATCATCAGTGCAATCATCGCGTTGCTGGCCCGTTGGATTCTTGTTTCATCATTGACCAAGGAGCTTGAGCTTCGCGGTGTGGCTATTGCCTACTCCATTGCGGAGCGTGGTGCCGGGTTCATTCTGGATAAGGATTATTCCCGATTGCTCAGTCTGGCCTTTGAAGAGGCTAAGCTGCGCGAGCGCCAGCATCTGATCACCTACATTTATATTTTAGGCAAAGATGGCAAGGTTCTATGTCATACCTTTACCAAGCCTTTTCCCAATAAACTTGCGCAGGCCAACCCGGTTCCCGAAGGGGATGATAAGTCCCTGCGTTTGATTGATCTGGGCAAAACCTCTGCTTACGACATTGCAGTTCCAATAAAGGAAGGTTTGTACCGTATAGGAACGGTCCATGTGGGTCTGAACAAGATTCATATTGACCAGCTAGTGTCCACGCTGCGGTTTACCTTTCTGGGATTTATTTCCTTTGTAGTTATTATTATCTTTGTTATTAGTCACAGGTTGGCAAAGTATATTACTCAACCTGTCAGTACCTTGACCCGTGTCTCGGATGAGCTTTCCAAGGGTAATTTTGATATCAGTCTGGATATGCTTGCAGAGGGTACGAATTGGAATGCTTCTTCCTGTCCTGCCTATTACAATACGGATTTTCCCTGTTGGCATTTTGATTTTTTTGCTGTCGGCGATAACCGGGAAGTTGGTGGCAGGACCAACAGGCAGAAATGTCAAAACTGTCATTTCTATTACAAGCGGGACGGAGATGAAGTTGTCCAGTTGGCGGACAGTTTTCGTAACATGGTTTGGTCTATTAAGCTTTATCGACGTAAGTTGCGTGAATCTGAAGAGAAGTACAAATCTCTTTTTGATAGCGGTCCTGATCCGGTTCTCGTTGTCTCCTGTGCCGATTTTACCATAATAGATGCCAACCCCCGTGTTTCCGAGCTTTACGGCTACCCGCTGAATGAGCTTATCGGGGAGCAGTTTTTGCGTCTCGGACCGGAATCAAATGCGGAGTGCATCAAGGCCTTTGCGGAATACGGCGGTCCTTCCGGCTGTATCTATTTCCCGAAGATCATTCATTATCGTAAGGGTGGCAGCCCTGTGTATGTGAACATGCATGCCTGTCCCATTACCTATAAAAGTCAGCCGTCAATTATTGTGGCAGTCAACGATATTACTGAGATTATCGAGAAAGATGCCCAGCTTGTACAGGCTGCGAAAATGAAGTCTCTTGGTGAGATGTCTGCCGGGGTGGCACATGAGGTTAACCAGCCGCTTAATGCTATTAAAATGGGTAGTGAGTACCTTGCCTTAATGGCTGAGCAGGGCCGTGATGTTCCTGCTACACAATTGCAGGAAGTAGCCAAGGAAGTCAGTAACCAGGTGGACCGTGCGGCGGAAATTATCAGTGCGCTACGGGCTTTTGGGCGTAAGTCCGGGTTCAAGACTGATAAGGTCGATATCAATGCTCCCATACGTAGTGTTCTGACTTTGGTCACTAAGCAGTTTGAGTTGCAGAACATATTCATTCATTTAAATCTTGTGGGTGGTTTACCGCGCATTGTTGCTGAGGATAACCGCTTGCAGCAGGTCCTCTTTAATCTGGTTAACAATGCTCGTGATGCCATTGCCGAAAAACGGGAAAATCTTGATCTGGACAGTGAAGATTATATTAATATAGATACTTATGAACAGAATGAATTGGTCTGTATACGTGTATCCGATACCGGGGCAGGCATAACTGATGAAGTCCGTGACAAAATTTTCGAGCCGTTTTTCAGTACCAAAGAGGTAGGATATGGCATGGGTTTGGGCCTTGCCATCACCTATGGCATAGTACGGGACTACAAGGGCAGCATTGATATTGAGAGTGACCTTGGTGAAGGAACATCGTTTATTATCAGTTTCCCTGCTGCTGCGAATGACGACTAGATAAAAAGTAAGTTTTTAATATAATTGATAAGCTCTTTAGGGGTTGGGCGTGAGTAGAATTCTTGTAATCGACGATGAAAAAGCAACACTGAACATGTTCAAGATGCTTTTGACTGCCTATGGGCATGAAGTCCTGACTGCCGAAAACGGTGAGGAAGGGATCAGTGTATTTGATACTGAAAAGCCTGATCTGGTCATGACCGATATTAAAATGCCCGGTATGGATGGGTTGCAGGTGCTCGGCAGAATCAAATCTATTTCGCCTGATTCCGAGGTTATCGTGATCACAGGGCATGGGGACATGGACCTTGCGATCAAGGCACTCAACCTTGATGCTACGGACTTTCTCAATAAGCCGGTTAAGCGCGAGGAGCTTGAAAAGGCACTTCAGCTTTCCGAAGACAGGATTGAGTTCGCCCGTAGCAGGCAGAAAGACATAGTGCTGACCCTCGAAGAGAATCTGGCGGTGATCAACGTTAGCGGTAATTTGACTTCCAAATCCGAAGGTCTGTTGCTGGATGTTTTTGATGAAGCACTCGCCACAGCCAAAGGTGACTTCCTGCTCGTGTTTGAGGAGAAGTCCTCTATCAACGGTGCAGCTATGGATTCTCTTTTTAAGCTGGTGGAAAGGGCCCGTACCCGTGGATGCGGAATTCACATTGCCGGGTTGTCCGAGAATTTCCGGGCTGTGCTTGATTCCATGGGCATCACCCAGATGGCATCATTCCATGCTAGTGAAGCGGAGGCGCGGGGTAGTTTATAGGATGCCTCTGGAGCCAAGTAAACTTTTGTTAGGGCTTCGATGTTAGTATTGGAAACTGTTTTAAAAATAGAGCGGACCTGAGTTGGATAACTCGGGTCCGCTTTTTTATGATATTCTTTTTTGGGCTAATTATACGATCTGTAAGTCTTTCTATTCCGACGCAGCTGATATTTCTTAACAGCTATGTTGTGTTCTTTGAGCGATTTGCTGAAATAGTGTGATCCGTCACCCTTGGCTACGAAATAGAGGTAGCTGTGCTTTTCCGGGTTGATGGCTGCTTTAAGTGAGTCGAGGCCCGGCGAGCAGATGGGACCGGGGGGCAGTCCCCGGTGCTGGTATGAGTTGTAGGGGTTGGATTTATCGGTCAGGTGCTTTTTGCGCAGGTTGCCGTCAAATGTTTCGCCCAGACCGTAGATGATGGTCGGGTCGCATTGCAGCAGGTAGCCTTTTCTGAGGCGGTTGGCGAAGACCCCGGCGATGGTACGGCGTTCGCTCACATCCCCGGTTTCTTTCTCAACCAGAGAAGCTAAAATAACTGCTTCATGCAATTCCTGCGGGGAGGGGAGTTTGCCGTTCCAGGCCTTGTTTGCCGCTTTGCGGAATTCCTTGAGCATGGTTTCCACGATGACCTTTCCTGTCTCGCCTTTAGGGCGGGTCAGCAGGTAGGTTTCCGGGAAAAGATAACCCTCGGCATTCTTGGCCGGAATTTTATATTCAGCCAGCAGTGCCGGATCAGAAACAGCCTTCTTGAATGACGCGTAATCGGTCAGACCGGACTTGTCTGCTTTTTCAGCAGTAGCCCACCAAGTAAGGCCTTCACGTATGGAAAATTTGTGCAGGATACCGGAAGTGGAAGTGATGGTCTCAAGGACCTGCGGGGCGGTCATGTTGGACCAGAGGCTGAATTCCCCGGCCCGGACCTTTGAAGCCATGTCCTGTGCCTGTGCGTATTCACGGAACTGTTTAACGTCGGTAATCAGTCCGGCTTCGGCAAGGTCGCTGGCGACAGTCCATAGAGGCTGACCCGGTTCAACGGTAAAAAGGATCTCGCGGCCTTCCAGTTCCGGTGGAATATTGAGGAAGGTCCAGTTTTTATATATAAACCAGCCTGCAATCAGCATGAGTGCCATGCACCCGAAGGCAATGGCAGGCATCACATAGCGTAGAACTACGCTCGGGCGAGCCACGTTTCCAGAATTATTTTTGCTGCCTGACTGTCCAGATTCTTCTTTTTTTTCCGGTCCCAAAGTCCGGCCTCCTTCATTTCATCTTCAGCTGCAATTGAGCTTAGTCTTTCATCAACAAGATGTATGGGTAAGTCAACTCTACGTTCCAGCGAGGCCGCAAAGTTTCGGACCTGCCGGGTGGTCAAAGTGTCTTCCCCGTCCAGAGATAAGGGAAGGCCGATGACGATGTCACCGACCTTCTCATTTCCTATAATTTCAAGCAACTCCGAGAACATTGCATCGCGGGTGGTGCGTTCCATAACTTTGTACGGGAAAGCGAAAATCTTTTCCGGGTCACTTATGGCTAACCCAACGCGCTTCGTTCCGAAGTCTATGCCTAGTGCTTTCATGTAATGCCTTCGGCGAGCCCGCCGTGGGCCTCAAACCCTTTTACAAAAGGGTTTAAGAATCCCAAAACCTTTTGCTAGGGCTTCGCCATTTTGTATGCATACGCCTTGCTAAAACTATTAAAAGTTTTTGGGGTTCTTAGTCCTTTTTTCACACATCCGCAGGAAAGCGGATTTGGACGTTTCCTGACAGGCAACGCCCCAGAGGGGTGAGCCTCAGGAAGAGGCGAATCAAAATGCCCTTAATCTTCGCCGCCATAAGGCACTTAAGCGTGCGGGGAATTCGAATTGCTAATCCCCTTAAAAATATTATTTCTGTTCAAAGTAGACCATAGAGGTCTTTTTGAGTTCTTTAAGACTGCGCAGGGTGCAGTGATCTGTGATTCCGGTCTGCGCTTCAAGTTCAGCGACAACGTTTTTGCAATCATCCGGGCCTTTGCCGTGGATCATTGTGTAAAGGTTGTAAGGCCAATCTTCGTAGGTGAGACGCAGATAGCAATGGCTAATCTCAGGACGTGCTGCCATAAATTCGCCGACCTTTTCCGGTTCCTGATCTTCAGTCACCCGCCATGCAACCATGGCATTTGCGCCATAACCGGCCTTCTGGTGTCTAAGGGTTGCGCCGAAACGGCGGATAATTTTATCTTCTTTAAGGCTGCTCAAAAGGTCGAGCACTTCCTGTTCGCTACAGCCAACCTGTTCGGCAATGTCTGCGTAAGGGGTTGCACTCCAAGACAGGTTTGTTCCTGCCAGTGCCAGAATATTATGCTCAAGTTCAGTAAATTTTTTTGCCATATCCCATCCTTGGTCTTTTCTTTGTTCAGCCTGTGATACCCGCATATTGTTTCATCCTCAAGTGCTGAGGGCGAAATATTTCTTTTGACATTCCGGCAGAACTCAAGAGCAAGACTTTTTTAAATAGACCATAGATTTAAAATCATGGATATGAGATATTTTTATAGGTGCAATCTTTTTATTCCCGATCAAGGAGGTATGGCTGATCAAATTTATAAATTCTTATGGGCATTTAAAAACAAAAAAATACTGCGGTCCAAGTAAATCTGTAGAGAGAGGTGCCTATGAACTTCAACTCGGTTCTACGGTTCTGTGCACTGGCAAGCGTAACTATCGCTCTGGTGATGGGGGTATATCTGGTTCAGGAGTCTAAAGCTACATCATATTTATCAAATGACTCTACGGCCTGTATCAACTGTCACGTTATGGAGAGCTATTACGTTTCATGGCAGCACAGTTCCCATGCTCAACGCGCCACCTGTGTTGAGTGCCATTTGCCGACGGAAAACTATGTCGACAAATACGCGTCTAAAACCCGCGACGGTTGGAATCACTCTGTCGCTTTCACCTTGGACACATACGGAAAACGCATGCTCATAACAGAGGATGGTTCCCGCCGTGTTCAAGAAAACTGCATCAGATGTCACACCAGCTTTTCCAGAACGCTCATCAAAAATGTTGACCGCTATCACGCGTTTGACAGTGAGTCATTGGGGAAGAGGAAATGCTGGGATTGCCACCGCTATGTCCCGCACGGGAAAGTACGTAGCATTGATGCCGCGCCAGTAAGACTCGGCGCGAAGTGGACTCAATAATACTTTGGAGATGAATTGGAGGAACAATGAAAAAAAATAGTTTTATACTAGTGGGGGCACTCATTGCCATAGCCTTCATGACGTACATGCTGCTTTCAATCCAGACCAAGAAGACTGAACAAGTTCTGCTGAACACTGCTCCTGTTATTAAAGAAAAAGGAGTAGAAGCCAGAAGTGACATC
>DDLU01000270.1 GCA_002340305.1 Desulfovibrio sp. UBA2564 | reverse complement strand
TTTCACCTTTCAAAGCGGTGAAAAAAGACCTGACAGAGAGACTCAAGGAACACTTCAAACCCATGCATGATTCCCCTCCCGGACTGACTAAATGGGCATCAGAACGCATCGGAACAGTCCACACCTTTCAGGGTAAAGAGGAAGGTACTGTTTTTATGATTTTAGGTGCAGACAAGACTAGAGAAGGGGCGATCAGCTGGGCATCGTCAAAACCAAATTTGCTGAATGTAGCAACAACAAGGGCAAAACGTCATTTTTTCCTGATAGGTGACAAGAGCATATGGGGCGGCAAAAGATACTTCACAACAGCAAATCAAATGTTGCCGACCAAAGACATCACCGATGCACTTACCCCTTAACTTCTTCCTGCACGGATCAAATAGAAACAGCACAGTCAGCACCTTTCGTTAACTATCCCTGCTCATAAAAGTATGAAGGCCGCGCAGTTTTGAGCTGTGCGGCCTTTTTAATGCCGCCTTGCACCGAATAACCCTGCCCTTCCCCTCACTCGACTTTTAAATTATAGATAGCAGACGCTACGCGGAGCCGCATTCCGCTTAGGCGTAGAATAAGCTTCAGGAGAGAATCGACATGGAAATGGAACAAGATATTATTAGGGCTAAATTTCTGATTGAATCGCTGCCGTACATCAAAGAATTTTACGGCGAGACAATCGTCATCAAATACGGCGGAAACGCCATGATCGATGAAAACCTGAAGCGGGCATTTGCGCTGAATATCATCCTGCTGAAATACATCGGCATTAACCCGGTGGTTGTGCATGGCGGCGGCCCTCAGATTCAAAAGATGCTCAGTGCGCTTAATATCGACAGCCAGTTCAAGAGCGGGTACCGCGTCACCGACGAAGCGACCATGGACGTAGTTGAGATGGTTCTCGTGGGTCAGGTTAACAAGCAGATCGTCAACCTGATCAACCTGCATGGCGGCAAGGCTGTAGGCCTTTCCGGTAAAGATGGTATGCTGATCAAAGCCGAGCAGAAGGAACTGGTTATCGAATCTGAAACCAAGTCTCCTGAAATTATCGACCTCGGTAAAGTTGGTGAAGTAACCGAAGTAAACACAACCCTTATCAAATCCCTGCAAAAAGAAGGATTCATTCCGGTCATCGCCCCGGTAGGTGTTGACGAAGAAGGCTCCACCTACAACATCAATGCGGACTCCGTTGCCGGGGCTGTTGCTGCTGCCATGAACGCCAAACGCCTGCATCTGCTGACCGATGTTCAGGGGCTGCTTGATAACGACAAGAACCTTATTTCTTCCCTGAGTTGCCGTGAAGCTGCCGAAGCCATTGATTCCGGTGTTGCCAAGGGCGGCATGATTCCCAAGCTGAGCTGCTGTCTTGAAGCAGTGCACAGCGGAGTTGAAAAGGCTCACATCATCGACGGTCGCGTTGAAAACTGCGTGCTGCTCGAAATGTTCACCAAGAGTGGTATCGGCACTGAAATCGTCGGCTAACAGACTGTTGAAGAACAGCAATCTGCGTTGTTGCTTCAAAAAGTTCAAACCCTCACGTACACTTAGTACGCTTCGGCCTTGAGCTTTTTTCGAGCCCAGCATCTCACTATTTTTGAACAGTCTGTTTTAAAGAACGGAGATAAAAACATGAAAGCTATTGCAATAGTTGGTAAAAAGAAAACCGGAAAGACCACCATGGGCCTTGCGCTGGTCAAGAAGCTCACCGGGAAAGGCTACAAGGTCGGGGTGCTCAAACATTCCCACCACGGCTTTGATGGAACGGAGGGTGCTGATACCGAGGAGTACAAAAAAATTTCATCCTGTGTGGCGGCATATTCTCCCAGTGAATCCTTTGTTTCATGGAATCGGGAACGCACCGTTCAGGACCTTGTCCCGCTGATGGACGTAGATGTAATCGTCATGGAAGGCGGCAACAAAGTCGGTTGGTTGCCCCGCATCATCATGGTTCGCGAAGACAATGACGATAAAGAATTTTTCCCTGAACTGGCCCTGAAGCAGATTCCGGCCTGCACCCCGGACAATCCTCCTTCCGAGGAACTGCTCGACGAACTGGTTGAGCTGGTCGAAGAAAAAGGATTCATCCTGCCCGGCCTGAACTGTAAGGCCTGCGGACGAGATTACTGTATGGATTTCGTGGCTGATATTGTTGCCGGGAAGGCCCGTGTTTCCGGCTGTCAGGCCATGAAGACCCAGATGTCTGTAACCTGTAACGGCGCAGAACTGGGCTTCAACCCCTTTGTTGCGGACATGCTTTCCGCCGGGATCACCGCAATGCTTAAGCAGCTCAAAGGCTACGTTCCCGGAGATATTGAGATTAAGATTAAGAACTAAAGCAGCCCAAAACTTTTTATCAGGGCTTCGCCAATTTTATAAAAATAGTCTAATTAAACTATTAAAAGTTTTAGGAGAGTCCAGAGACCCCTTTTTCAAAAGGGTTCTTTGGCCCTCGGAGAGCCGTCGGAGACATCTTTTGAAAAACCACGAATTTTTTGAAATTATCAGCAGGGTTGAATTTGAAACCCTGCTGAAATCTTTTGCAGCGGTGGAAACTGAAACCGTTTCCATTGCTGATGCATTCGGTCTGGTACTAGGTGAAGATATTGTGTCACCGGAAGACCTGCCCCCGGCAAACCGCTCCTGTATGGACGGTTATGCGGTCAATGCCCGTGATGCTTTTGGGGCCACCGAAGGCAACCCGGCCTATCTGGAATGCTCCGCCACCCTGAGAGTGGATGAAAATCCTGACTTCGAACTCCAGCCCGGAGAGTGTGCGGTGATCCCCACCGGTGGAACCCTTCCTGACGGTGCCGATGCCGTGGTTATGGTTGAGCATACTCAGGAACTTGGAGCCGGGACCATCGAAATCCGTAAATCCTCCGCTCCCGGTGAACATACCATGCTCAAAGGCGAAGATACTGCCAAGGGTGATATAATTTTCCAAGCCGGACACAAAGTCCGTTTTCAAGACGTTGGATTGCTGGCTGCACTGGGCATCAAGGATGTTTCCATTCACCGCAAACCGCGTGTGGGTATCATCTCTACCGGGGATGAACTGGTGGAAATCGATTCTCCACAGAAAGTCGGTACCATTCGCGATGTAAATTCGCACACCCTGCGCTGTCTGGTTAATGAGGCCGGGGCGGAAGCTATGAATTACGGCATCGTGCGCGATGAGCTGGATAAACTTGAGAATACTCTTGCCAAGGCTATCGCTGAAAATGATCTGGTTCTGCTCTCCGGCGGAAGCTCTGTGGGAATGCGCGATTTGACAGTACAGGCAATTGATTCCATGCAGGATTCTGAAATTTTAGCCCACGGAGTGGCAATCAGCCCCGGTAAACCGACAATCCTTGGACGCGCCGGAAGCAAGCCCGTAATGGGACTGCCCGGACAGGTAACATCAGTTCAGGTGGTCATGCTCTCACTGGTTGTGCCTTTCCTGCGCCATCTCATGGGTCAAAAAGATGCTTTTTCCGGCGCAGAACGCATGCTGGTGCAGGCTGAATTGGGCCGCAACACTGTATCCAGGCCGGGGCGCGAGGATTATGTGCGCATGAAGTTGACCTACCGTGACGGCGAACTGCCCCTGGCTGAACCCGTGTACGGAAAATCCGGTCTGCTCAAGACCATGATTCAGGCTGACGGACTGATGATCATCCCCGCCGATACCGAAGGATTTTACGCCGGAAACACAGTTAACATCTGGAAAATATAAATGAGCAATGCAATGAACCGTAACATCTATCTCAAAACCATCCCCGTTCCCGAAGCCGTACAGACAGCCATGGCTGCCCTTGACCGCGAAACACTGGTCCGGACCGAAACCATTCCGGTCCACGAAGCACTTAGGCGGGTAACAGCAGAAGCAGTCATTGCCCGCTGTTCTTCACCCACCTACCATTCCGCAGCCATGGACGGTTACGCTGTAAAGAGCGATTCAACTTTCACCGCCCGTGAAGGCCAGCCGCTATTGCTGAAAAAAGATGAAGACTGCATCGCCGTCAACACCGGCAATCCCCTGCCGGATAACATGGATGCCATAATTATGATTGAGCATGTGGTGGATGAGGGCGAAAACATTTCCATCGAGGCCCCGGCCTTTCCGTGGCAGCATGTACGCCGTATTGGTGAAGATATTGTAGCCACTGAAATGCTCCTTCCGCGCAAGCACACCATTTCCCCTTTCGACATGGGCGCACTGCTTTCCGCCGGGATTTACGAGATCAAAGTTTACGAAAAAATCCGCATGACTTTCATTCCCACCGGGGACGAGGTTCTGCCCTTTGCTGACCATCCCACTCCTAAACCGGGAGAGGTTATCGAGTCCAACTCGCAGGTATTCAAATCGCTGGCAGCCGGGCTGGATGTGGATTTCAGTTTCACCGCTCCTGTAAAAGACCGCGAAGAAAAACTTACTGCCGCAGTAGAAGGAGCACTCAAGACCTCACACATCGTTGTTGTCGGTGCAGGTTCCTCAGCTGGCAGCAAGGATTTCACCCGCATAGTTTTTGAAAAGCTGGGCAAACTGCTGGTCCACGGTATCGCAGTCATGCCCGGTAAGCCCACAGTTCTGGGGACTGCGCAGGGTAAATTGCTGGTCGGCGCACCGGGATATCCGGTCAGCGCGGTTGTCTGCTTTGAAGATGTCCTGACCCCGATCGTTTCATGGCTGTCCGGCAAACACGAACCGCAACGCGACAAAGTGAAAGTCCGCCTTGCACGCCGCACTCCCTCCAAGCCCGGACAGGAAGAAATCGTCCGTCTGGCTGTAGGACAGGTCGGTGATGAATACATCGGCGTGCCGCTCTCACGCGGAGCAGGTATGATCACTACCCTGACCAAAGCGCAGGGCTTCACCCGCGTTCCAGCGGAAAGCGAAGGCGTGGAACTTAATTCCACCGTGAATGTCGAACTTTTCTCCAGCCGCACAGAGCTGGACAAAGTGCTCATGCACGTAGGTAGCCATGACAACACCATCGACCTTCTTTCCGACATGCTCATGGGCGGGGATAATCCCTTAAGACTGGTATCAACCCATGCCGGCTCCATGGGCGGTCTAACTGCATTGAAAAATGACATGGCTCTCTTTGCCGGGGCGCATCTATTTGACCCGGAAACCGATGATTTCAACTTCCCTTTCATTGAGCGTTATCTGCCCGGAATGGAAGTCATCGTGATTAACTTAGCCATCCGCCATCAGGGCTTCATCGTTCCCAAGGGCAATCCCAAGAACATCAAAGGCATCGAATCTCTCGGTGGTCTGAGCATCCATTTCATCAACCGCCAGCGCGGTGCAGGAACCAGAATCCTCTTCGATTACCACATGAAGAAAGCGGGACTGAAATCTACTGACATCCTCGGCTATGACCGTGAAGAATTCACCCACATGGCTGTAGCAGCCAATGTTCTCACCGGGGCAGCAGATTGCGGACTGGGCATCTTTGCCGCAGCCAAGGCGCTGGACCTCGACTTTGTACCTCTGGCCCATGAACGCTATGATCTGGTCATTCCGCAAAAACATATGAACGACCCCAGAATTTCTGCACTGCTGGAACTCATAAAATCTGATAAGGTAAAGCAGGCTATCAGCGAACTGGGTGGTTATGAAACAGGCCTCACCGGGCAGGAGATGAAGCCGGGAGTCGGGCTGGGTTAGAACTTAAATCTTACCGGGGGATATCCCTAAACTGGGCAACCATTGCTTCATCCCCTTCTTTCTCGATCACCTTTACATGCGTATCGGGGAACTTTGTTCGGATAAATATCCTGATAAATAGGCTTCCTTTCAGAAAATTTCATAAACAAAGGCCCCGGCTGGATAATCCCGCCGGGGCCTTAATTATTACTTCAAATTTTCATCTTTAAATCTAAGTAAGTCGAAATACAACGAGACTGTTTTATCGCTACCAGACCGGTCTTTAGGCTGCACATAGTTAAAATCATTCCTTTCATAAAAGGAGAGCGCACTTTTATATGCATCAACAGTCATAAAACGGCATCCAGTTCTATTTGCAGATATAAAGATCTGCTTCAACACTGTTACCAAGTGGGTTCCAACACCCTTACCTTGAAGAGCCGCATGAGTGCCGAGCCTGCAAATCTTGACGGCAGGAAATTCATTATATCTTTTTTGAGGAGGGAATTTTTTCTTCTTTCTGCTAGTAGTAAAACTGCGAATTGCATCATTTGATAAACTGACAAAAGCAATCGGCACAGAAACCTGACCATCTTTTTTAAGTCTGTATGCATATGTCACGGTTAATAGCTTTTCTTGATGTGGCTGTGCATCATTTTTGATAAAATCATCCAAGTCGTCATCACCACATGAAAACCCGTCAAAGATCGAAAAATCTTCAACGGGTTCTAAGACGCAATCGTCATCTTCAAATTTAGTTCTGGCAGGAGAAATCACAAGAAAAAACTATATCCTTTGCTTTATCCAAACATGGAGGAGTTTTGACCTGCAATTTTTTGGTCAAACGTTTTTCCACACGTCTGTTAAATTTCCTTGCATCTCTATCTTTTAACGTGGGGGTAGCTTTAATCGGCCTAGCCATGATTACCTCCATAGTCTTATTTTTACTTAGCATGCTAGCGCATAAAATGCGCTAGCATGCTAAGTATCACTAGTCAATATCTTTGTATCCTTTATATAAACACAAAAACAACAAAAGACAAGGTTTTCCCCTACTTCTCATGAACCTCCCATTCTTCAGCCTTGTAATCTTCGGGGACTTCTTCCCAACCAGAAAACATGGCGGCGATGTGGGCGGTGATAGTGTGTCCGGTGGTGGTCATGTAGATGTGCACCACTAAGAAAGCCAGCAGGGCGTAGGCGCAGGCCATGTGGATGTTTGCCACTACGCTTAAGCTCAGAAAATCCAAGCCGTACTTGGGCCAGTCGTTGTAGGTCCAGTAAAGCAGGCCCGTTACCATCTGCAAAGGCAGCAGGATTGCGGAGAGCTTGAGGTAAACCAGACGCTGCAAGGGGTTATGCTTGGCATCCTTACTCTTCTGGACCGGATGTTCTTCACCCTTGAAGATACCGGAAGCATAGTACTTTGCCACTTCAAGAAGCTTCTTGGTGGTTGGTATGTACTGCTTCCACTCTCCGGTGGTCAGCAGCCAGAAGATGATGAATACGAACAGGATCAGCCAGCTGATACCCAGAGTGTTATGAAGGTCTACGGCCTTCTCAAAACCGAACATGGTGAACACGCCGTGCACTTCCAGTCCGGTCAGCATAAGCATGATGATCAGAATGGCCTGAGTCCAGTGCCAGAAACGCTCGAACTTGGAATAAAGGTAAATCTTCTTCATCTTATGTTCGCTCATGACTAGTCCTCCTTACGTCCTGACATGAACATGCGCCCAAGGGCGTGCAGGATAACACCCACTGCCGAGGCAAGCACGATGAACCAGCCACCGGCATCGACAATGGATGAAGCATCACGTCCGGGCATGTAGAAACAGGTCAGCTTATCAAGGCGGCCCTGCTTGCTGTGGCATTCTTCACAGGCCACTGCATTTTCCTTGGGTGCTACCATGTGAGTGGTCGGGTAAACGTATTCTGTCTCCACAAAGCCTACTTCACCGCTGAACGGCAATCCGGCATACTTCATACCGTAGGCCACTGCATTTTCCCAATTGTACCCTTTCCAGTAAGCATCCTTATCCTTTCCGAAGAGATGCGGGATAACGATATTTTTATTTACTTTATCGTACGGGGTCATACCACGGTGTACCTTGAAAGGCATGATGCGGGAGTTCTTGTCATTAATGGAACCGACAGCCTCGGAAACCTGCACTGGCTTTGTCGGATCAATGGTGGTCTGGGCAGTTATGGAGTCAATGGTTCCGTTGAACCAGTAGTATTCCGGCACTACGTTCTTTTCCCAACGCATATCGCCCTTCTTGGTCATGTAGACGGGCTTGCCCCATTCACCCTTTTCAACGTAAGGCCTGCCGTCCTTTTTCTGACCGGCAGAAGACCAATCCCACCACATTTTAGTCGGCAATTCACGGGCGAAAGTCGGAATATGACAGCTCTGACAAGCCAGCTTATCAGTATGGTCGTTGAGCTTCATGCCCAGCTCGGACTTGTGGGGTCTGTCACTGTGGCAGGATTCACACATGATTTTGGAGCCGAGGTCGTCTTCCAGCAGAGACTTACGCTCGGTGGCTGCCGGAGTGGAATAAATACGGCCTGCGATGTCGTGCTTCACTGTGGTGTGACAACGGGTACAATCAAAATTCTGCCCATCCATGCCCATATGCACATCAAGAGCCTTACCCGGCTTAAGCAGTGAAGAATCGAGATCACCGTGCTTTACGCCGTCACCACCGCCACCGTAGAAATGGCAGGTTCCGCAATTCTTGCGGGTCGGACGACCGACGGATTGGGCAACCCTGTTCCATTCGGGAGCAGCATAAAACTTGCCGTTACCCTTGAACTTCTTACCCGGCGGAGGTGCGGGATTACCTGCACCTGAGGGAAACTTCTTATAGGTTCCGGTTTGCTCATGACAAACGAGACAATCGATCTTTTCCTGTGAGTTAAAGTCGAAGTCCTTATCCTTCCAACCATAACCTGCGTGGCAGGAAGTGCAGCGCGGTTCGTTGGACTGGATGTTAATGCAAAAGTTGTTAACCACCAGACCGCCCTTACCGACCTTAAGATCCTTATCCGCTTTGGGGTCAAGCCAGGTCCAGTGAATGGTCTTATGGAACTGGTGTCCGGCTTCGGTGTGGCAGGTCAAACAGGCTTTGGTCACTTCCGGGCCGCTCTTAAAAGGTTGTTTCAACGCATCGAACTTGGAATGGTCAGCCGTGATCCAAAGCTCATTGCCCTTGGTAGCCTGACGGGCCATCTCCCTACCGGGAGCAGTGTCCCCGGCGGCAAATGCGCTTGCGCCCAGAAAGACCACCGCCGACAGCAGCAGTACTGAGTTCCGCATTAACTTCATTTCCACCCTCCAATAGTTATAAATGACCGGGACACCCTTACCCCGGGTTCTTTGCTTTAACGGCGAAAACCGGGCAAGCCCTCCAGATACGGCTTTCGCCCTTTGAAAAAGGCAAACATCGCTGCCACGCCCAAGAGCATGGCAAATCCCAAATGAGTCCAATCAATAACCATGACTGTGAACGGATCAAAGGTCACTGAGTGCAGGTTCTTAACCACCCGCAAGGCTCCGGTTGCGATAACAATCAAATATAGGACAGCACGCAACATGCCCGAAGAAGTCAATTTGAAATACTGCTTCCCGCCCAGTGCGAATACGGTCAGCAAGTACAGGGTCATGAAAAGAAGCACGGTCCCGAAAATGTAATGAATCTTATTGGTCAGGTAGAAATCATTAAGCCAGCCCAATCCTGGAATATCCGCGATGTAGTAACGCTTGAATATGGGCATCTGGGCTACTCCGGTCAGGGCCATGATGAAAATGTTCAGTTTGAAAATGCGGGTAAACAGAGGGTTAGTCATTTTTTCTCCCTCCAGCTGATGCGAGAAACTTTCCGGCCTTGATGACTCCAGCAGCAATTCCGGCAAAAGGGGCAATCCCCACTGCGTAGGCCAGCTTCTCCTCATCTGCCATAGAATCTTCGACCGCAGAAAATCCGGGCCTGCCGATCCCCTTATCCACTACCTCATTAAGCAGCTCAAAAGGAACCGGGGAAAGGTAAATGGTATTGGTGCCGCCATTTTCTTCTTCGCCATAGATGAACCAATTGTTCTTCTTTGCAAGCTCGTGGGCCTTGGCAACAATCTCGCTGCGCGGACCGATAGTCTGCACATCTTCGGGGCAGGCTTCGATGCAAGCCGGAAGCTCGCCCTGATTGATAAGGTTATAGCAGCGGTCACACTTGTACATGACCCCGTTCCCGGCGAATCCGGGCATTAACCGCAGATACAGCCCTACTCCGGTCTGCCGTTGGGGGATGTGCCACGGACAGACAGTGCGGCACTTGGCCCCGCCAAGACAGACATCTTCGTTAATGCGCACAATGCCGTTCTTCTGCTTTCCTGCAGCACCCCACGGACAAAGGTTGGCGCAGGGAGCGTTTCTACAATGCAGGCAACGGCGAGGAATGTTGATTTCGTGAGTCTGTCCTCCGAAATCCACTTCAGCACTCTGGATGTAGAGCCAGTTGTAAGGGGTCAGATGGTCGTCAACATCGCGTCGCTCGGACCAATCCTCAACCTTTACGCGGGAAGTTGGATACATTTCCGGGTAAGGCTTCTTTGGTTCGGGAAACTTGGATTCGTTAACTTCGCGGCAGGCAGAAACGCACTCACCGCATGCGATACACTTGGAAAGGTCCAACAGGGTACAAAGTTCTTCACCACTTTTGGGTGCAGCAGCAACATCACGGGCAGGCAGGAGCATAGCAGCACTCCCGGCTCCCAGACCCTTTAAGAAATTTCTTCGGGAAATTCCGTTCTTGTCTCTCATGCGTATTCCTTTATGAACTGTGATGATTTCAGCTTCATTATGAAACGGATGCCTTAGACAAAGCAGAATCCATACCTACTTTTAATATTGCTAGAATAATTACCATATTTACTTTGTTTATGGCTAGTTTTCTTTGGTCTTTTTGCTTTTAGCCCAACACTTTGCTTCACATTTACCTTGAACATATGTCTAAACATGTGTTCAAATAAACAACAAAACCTGAACGTTTAAACACTTTTTAAACAGTAGGCATTACCATGACCGAACAGGACATCGACCTTTATTTACGGGAGGTAATCGACACCATGAGTGATGGGCTGATCATCATCCGCCCCAATGGAACAATCATGCTGGTGAATGATGCCTTACTGCGTATGACCGGATTTTCCAGAGAAGAATTACTGAATAAGCCATGCTCAGTGCTGGGTTGCGATGCCTGCCAGCGATCAAGGGCGGAAGGGAAAGAACATTGGTGCAGACTGTTCAAAACCCGCAAGGAAAACCGCAAAAGCTGCCATATTATCGGTAAGAACGGTAACTATCTTCACGTACTAAAAAACGCTTCCTTGCTCATGGATGATGACGGCAGCATTCTCGGCGCAGTCGAAACTGTTACCGATATCAGTGAACTGGACCGCAAGGACCTTAAAATCCGCGAGCTTTCCCAAAAACTCCAGCATGAGGGAAACAGGTTCTGCGGATTTGTGGGTCACTCCCCGGCAATGCAAAAAGTCTACACCCTACTCAGCAAGGCAGCCCGCTCCGACGCTCCGGTAATCATCTATGGAGAATCCGGTACGGGTAAGGAACTGGCAGCACAAGCCATCCACGAAATGAGTCCCCGCGCGGCGAAACCTTTTGTGCAACTCAACTGTGCCGCCTTAAATGAATCTCTGCTGGAAAGTGAACTATTCGGACATGTGAAGGGAGCCTTCACAGGAGCCTATCGCCATAGGCAGGGCCGTTTTGAAGAAGCAGCTGACGGATCAATTTTTCTTGATGAAATCGGCGATGTCCCCCTGCCAATTCAGGTCAAGCTGCTGCGAGTGCTGGAGACGCGTTCCTTTGAACGAGTCGGGGAAAACATTAATCTGAGCATGGACGCAAGGCTGATCAGCGCCACCAATCAGGACCTGGGACAGATGGTGCAGGACAAACGATTTCGCGAGGACTTCTTTTTTCGCATCAATGTTATTCCGGTGCATCTACCGCCACTGCGTGACCGCAAGGAAGACCTGCCACTGCTGGTGGATCACTTTATCCACGTAAATGAATATATTGGTAAAAACGAAGGCCCCACACCAGAAACCATGCGCAAACTCATGGAATACCATTGGCCCGGAAATGTGCGCGAACTTAAAAGCGCATTGGAATACGCGGCTGTGGTCAAAGATAGCGGCCCCATCCTCCCGGAACACCTGCCCCCGCACATCGCAGACACAGCAACCGATAACTGCCCCTGCCCGGAGCAACCAACTACTGAAATTGAACCGGACGAAAAACAGGCTTTGATCAACGCCCTCAAACAAGCCGGGGGTAACAAAAGCAAAGCCGCCAAAATCCTCGGAGTCAACAGAGGCACCATTCATAACCGCATGCGTAAATATTCAGTTCAGTATAGCTTGGATGAGTAGGCGCAGACCTGAAGCTCCACTCTAACGCTGAACTTTATGCGGGTTAAAGATTCTTTCTAAAAAGATTATACTGCTGCCGCCACTGGACTTTTCGGCTGTTTTTGAGTAAATACTTTTACAACATCGGGAGATAGCATTCGCTGTTTCCCCGCACGTCGCCGTGAAACCATTTACACTGGTGCAGCTGCTGCCAAGCCCCTGCCCAGTCCAAAGAAATCACATTTCTGCCCGCTTACATCTCCGGATCAGCAAGGAAGAACACCTTGGCACCGGACCGCAAATACCGGCATCAGGCCGGTCTGCGCGTAGTAATCAGTCACGCGTAAACCTTCTTTTGAACTTTGCCGTTTTTTGCCCAGAAACAGAGATTAGAACATAGCGCGCACAGACAATTAACCGGAGGACATGACATGAGCGATAAAGACATTGCGATCCTTAAGTATGACGGTAAAGAGTACGAACTGCCCGTAATCCATGGAACAGAGGGCGAAACAGGCATCGATATCACCAAACTCCGAGCGCAAAGCGGCCTCATCACCTATGATCCCGGCTACGGAAACACCGGTTCCTGCACCAGTAATATCACCTTTGTAGATGGAGAGAAGGGCATCCTGCGTTACCGCGGCTACCCCATTGAAGACCTTGCCGAACATGGTAAATTCATCGAAACGGCTTGGCTGCTTATCTTCGGCGAACTTCCGCTCAAGGAAGACCTGACC
>DDLU01000048.1 GCA_002340305.1 Desulfovibrio sp. UBA2564 | reverse complement strand
TGGAAGATGAATAGAAACTATAAATCCCCCGCCTATACCACCCGCTGGGACGAGTTGCCCAAGATAGACTGATCGCTTTAAAATTAAGGTATATCAATACGTCCTACGCCTCCACACCAGCCACACAATCCCGCCAAAAAGAATTGTGCTCCTGATCAGGCTTGCCCATTCCAAAACTTTAGGGCATTAAACGAAGTGAAAGTAAAACTCAAAAGCCCTAAGCGGGAAAAACAGGATTACTGCCTAAAACATTATGCATAAAACATTCACAAGCATCAGGCGCAAGGCAACCTTAGTGGGTCTTCCCCTGATCATCGCAGCCCTGCTTACAGGCTGCGGCACAAAGGACGAAGCCACGGGGCTTCACCAGACTGGTACCGTAGCCTTCATGCTCAATAAGGATAAGGCTGCTTCTGTCTATTTTGAAAAGGCAATCGACTCCAACCCGGAATACGGTCCCAGCTACATCATGCTCGGCGACTGCTATCTCCGCGAAGGTGAGTATCAAAAAGCTATTGACGTAATCAGCAAAGGCCTCAAACTCAATCTCAAACAAGGCCACATCAGGCTGGCACACCGGAAGCTTGCCCGTGCTTATAAAGAGCTGGGAAATTCCGATAAAGCTCTTGAGCACATAACTATCTATACCCGCATGTCTGTCTGGCAGGACAAGTTCACACCGCAAAAGATTTCCGAAACAGAAACCTTTGTGGCTGAGTTGGACATCCCGGAAGAAAAGAAAGATCTTGCTGTAGACAAGATCATGGAAGAGTCAGCTAAAGCCAAAGCCGGCCCTGCTGGTGAACCCCAAAAGGAAGGAAACGACATCCTGAACATGATCAGTTTCGGGTTCATTGATCAATCCACTGAAACAGTAGAAGGAAATGTAGCAGTTGAGCCGCAAAACAAAGAGGAAGAAAGCAGTATTCTGAGCACGCTCAGCTTCGGCCTCATCTAATCTAATTTTTATAACACGCACTAAATCCCGCATTTTAATCAATAAAATGCGGGATTTATCTTTTAAGTCTATCAGAGTGCAACGCAAAACAACTCAGAAAGTGCTTTCTCAGCTTCCTGAATTTGACTAAGAAGGTATGTTGTTTTATCAGGGCAAGCTGAAATGAGTTCTGGCGGAGTCCATTCTCATAAGAATTGAAATAGTCCTGTAAAGTCAACTTTCAACAAAACCACCATCCTAAACTGTTCAACTGGTTATACTTTTACGCCCGAAAAAGGAGCAATCCCAATTATACCTACGTAAATGTTAGTTTATTTAGCTTGACAGAAGCGTTATTTGGCTTAAAACGGTTGCGTATTTTTAAGAAAATTCAGTTAACAACATTATATATCAAAATTAACCAGAAAGACTCAGGAGAGTCGTTTTGAATCCTAAAACAGATAAAGTACTTATTGCTAACCGAGGCGAGATTGCTGTCCGCATTATGCAGGCATGTAAAGATCTCGGTCTTAATTTTGTTAGCGTATACACAGCTGAGGACAAGGATTCCGGGCACGTCACACTCGCAAGACAGCTCGGAGGCGAAGAATCTATCTACAAGATCAGATCTTACAACGATGCAGGTGACATTCTCTCCGTTGCGGACGAAACCATGTGTACCGCAGTTCATCCGGGTTACGGGTTCTTCTCTGAGAACTTCCGTTTCGCCCGCAGGGTAACTGAACGTGATCGCCCCATGACCTTCATCGGACCTTCCTGGTGGGTAATCCGTGACCTTGGTGACAAAATCAACACCAAACGTCTGGCCCGTAAACTCGACGTTCCCACCATTCCCGGTTCTGACCGGGCAATCTACGATGAACTGGAAGCGGAAGAGATCGCATCCAATCTGTTCAAGTTTCAGGAAGAACAGGGTGTTCGCAACCCCGTTGTCCTCGTAAAAGCATCCGCCGGTGGCGGCGGCATGGGTATTGACGAAGTTTACTCCATTGAGGAATTCCGTCAGGTGTACCGCCGCATCAGAAACTACTCCCTGCGTACCTTCAACGATGAGGGAGTTCTCATTGAACAGCGCATTTTCGACTTCAACCACCTTGAAGTACAGATTGTTTCTGAACGCTCCGGTAAAAAACACGTCCACTTCGGCACCCGTAACTGCTCCGTACAGAGCCCCGGTCGCCAGAAGAGGATCGAAGTCGCGCCCGGCTTCTACCCTGAGAGTATCGCCTACTCCTTTGATGCCCAAAAAGTTCTCGACGACATTGTGGAGCACTCCCTGAGTATGGCCCGCGAAATCAACTACGATAACGTGGGGACATGGGAATGGATTGTTACCCCCAAAGGTGCCCCCTTCCTCATGGAGGTAAACACCCGTATTCAGGTTGAAAACGGTGTTTCCGCTGCCATTTCCCGCATCAAAGGCAACCCGGATGTTAATCTGATCAAAGAACAAATCAGACTCGCACTAGGTGATGAAATGGGCTACTCTCAGGACGACATCACCTTCGAAGGTGTGGGAATCGAATACAGAATCATTGCTGAAGACACTGACGATAAATTCGCTCCGTGGGCAGGAAAAATTGGAAATCTGCACTGGGATGAACACGAATGGCTCAAGATGCACACCCACATTCCCACAGAACTGCCCTACCAGATTCCCACAGAATTTGACCCCAACCTGGCACTGGCTATTATCTGGGGCAAGGACCTTGAGGAATCCAAGAAACGCGGACTCGAATTCATTGATGAGTTCGTTCTGGAAGGCAAAGACAGAAAGGAAGTATCCCTGAAGTCCAACCTTAAGTTTCTGGCCAAAAAATCAACAAACATACTGGAATTCTAATAATACATTATGGATATAGAAAAAAAACTGGACGGGTTGGTCAAGCGGGTCCAGTATGCGCGTGATATTCTCGGTGATGCCGAGGACAGACGCCTTACTGCTTTCGCCGCTAAGCTTGATGGCTTTCTGGAAACCAGCATAGATAAGACTCAGGAAGAACTGTGGGATAAACTCAACAATTACGGTGAAAGCCTCACAGTTCTGGAAAAAGACCTCGATAAAACCCTGTCCGCCATGGACAAGGTAAGAATCGTACGTCATTCCGAACGTATCTGCCTCGAAGACATCCTCGAAAACGTCTACGACAACTACACTGTCGTAGGTGGTAAGGATGACATGAGCATCGACCCCGGCAT
>DDLU01000015.1 GCA_002340305.1 Desulfovibrio sp. UBA2564 | reverse complement strand
CTTTGCCGGGGGTATTATGACTCCTGAAGGTGTACCTTCGGTTACGGCGGAAGGAACCTTTGCTGATCTGGCTGACAGCGCAGATGGAAAGCTCAGGATCGGCTTGAAAGGGTCGGCTGTGCTTTATGGTGATAAGGTGTCGGTTGCCTACTGGTTGTTGCGCAAACCATGGGCAGCGGTTCGAAGAATAATGGGAATTTAAAGGAGAAAAGATATGGCAGACGAAAACAACGATCTCAAAGTGGTTATCCCCAACGATGTAGATTACAAATTTCGTGATTTTTTTAATGTAAATGCTTCCGCCACCGAGGTGGTTATCGAAATGGGTAATGAGCATCGCTCGGTGCAGAATGAAGCCGTACTTCGTGACCGTGTTGTATTCTCCATTCCCGGAGCAATCCAGCTCAAGGACGCCCTGAATTCAGCACTTGCCGAAGTTGAGCGCCAGATCCGGGAAGCAGCAGAAAATAACAAGGGCTGATCTTATGATTTCAGGGGATGCCCCCCTCCCAGTCCTGCGCCCGGACCTAGATCTTATTCCGGGCCCCAAAGCCCATGACGGCTCACCGACAACGGTTGTTTATGATCCTCTTGCAAGATCGTATAACCGTTTTTCATGGTTTGAGTTTGCGGTAATCAGATTGCTGGGACAACCGCGCACTCTGGATGAAGTGGTTGCCTTGTTGGATCGGGATACAACCATGAGTCCTACGGCCGAGGAAGTCCTGAAAGTTTGTCAGGAACTGGTGCAACAAGGATTGACTGTAAACACTCTTATCCAGCAACCGGAACAGCTTGAAAAGGAAGTAAAAGCCAGAACGCCGCACTGGTTCAAATGGCTTCTGCACCATTATTTGTACTTCCGTATCCCTCTTTTACGCCCTGACGCATTTCTTGGGAAGACAATCAGCTTCGTGCGTCCGTTGGCCTCCTCTACGGCCTTTGCCTTATACTTTATTTGCGGAATTGTGGGGTTGATTCTGGTCAGCATGCGCCATGAGCAATTCATCCATACCTTCCAGTATTTTTTCAACATCAAAGGCTTGCTCTATTATGGCACAGCCATAACACTTGTTAAGATTATTCACGAATTCTCGCACGCCTACACAGCCAAAGCGCACGGACTACGGGTCCCGGTCATGGGTGTAGCCTTCATCGTACTCTGGCCGGTGGCCTATTGCGATGTCACTGATGCATGGCGCATACCTAAGCAGCGAGAACGACTGCCCGTAGCCGTAGCCGGAATAATTGCGGAACTGGTCATTGCCGGGTTTTGTCTCGTAGGCTGGGCTTGCACCCAACCGGGATTGTTGAACAGCCTGTTTTTCGTGGTTTCCACTGCGTCGTTAATTTCCACTTTGCTGGTAAACCTGAACCCGGCCATGAGTTTCGATGGTTATTACCTTTTCATGGATGTCTCAGGCATCGATAACCTGCGTTCAAGAGCCTTCAGTTATCTCCGCTGGCTGTTTCGTACATCCTGTCTGGGAATGAAGCTCGTTGCCCCGGAGAAGCCCAAAGGCTGGCGTAAATTCCTATACGTCACATATTCCATATATTCATGGGCCTACCGTTTTTTTCTTTACATCGGTATCGCCGTATTAGTTTACTACAAATTCACCAAACTGCTGGGGATCTTTTTATTTCTGGTAGAAGTCTGGTGGTTTATCGCCCTGCCCATCGTCAAGGAGATTTCATCCGTGATAAAAATGCGCAAAATGCTTACTTTCAATGCCCGATTGATCTCCTTTTTATTGCTGCTCATTTCGTTGGCAGCATGGCTCGTCTGGCCACGTGTTCACACCCACTACTTCCCTGCCGTGGTCGAAGCACGCAATTTACAGCAGATTTACGCACCTTTCTCCGGTGTTGTGACTAATATCAAGGGGCAGCGTGGTAAAAAGATCAAAGTTGGTGATGAAATTTTAAGCATAGCATCTGTTCCCTTGCGAGCGGAGATAAGTGAACTCTCTATGCAAGAAAAGATTCTGGATATCGAAGCGCGGCTTTTGTTTATCCAGCACAACTTCTCCGCACTTCCCCAAAAGGAAGAGGAAAAACATCAAATTGCTTCCAGATTGCAGGGCATCAAGAAACGGCAGGAATTATATAACATTTCCGCACAGGTTTCAGGGGTAATTACTGAATGGGATCGTAATCTTAAAACAGGACAGCACGTTCGTCAGAATCAGGTCTTTGGCCGCATTGTTAACCCTGACGATTTCTATTTCGCAGCCTATATTCCAGAAGACAAAGTAGCACTTATCTCTGAAGGAGAGACAGTTCTTTTCTATCCAGAGACCGGCGCAGAAGCCGTTCAGGGAAGCATCGTAAAAATCAGCAAAAGTAAAATTGATTCAACCAGCCATATCGCCCTGACTTCACTTGCTTCAGGCGATATTCCGGCAACACGGGATAGCTACGGCAATATTTCCATACTTGAAGCCCGGTATGTAGTTGAAATCAGACCGGATAGTCCAATGCCATTTCCGTTAGGTAAAAGCGGAAAAATGCGTATGCAGACGGCTCCCAGATCGTATCTGATTGACATGTGGCATAAGGTCTACCGGACTCTGGTGAAGGAGAGTAATTTCTAGGTGGTTTATTGGGATAGTGTAAAATAGTTTGTCCAAATTTAGGTGGCTGAAAGCGAGTGCGCTGCCTAAAATGGACAAACTAATTTTTTATTATTGTTGTGTTTGGGCTTGAATAGGCCTCTATTTCGGACAAACTTTATTTTCAGTCCACAAGAGACTTCTACCGCCGCTGCGCGGAACCGATGATGGAAAAGGTTCTGGCGGACATCCTTGACCAACTGGCTGTTGGGCTGGTTGGCGAGGGGTCCGAGTGTTTCGGTTTTGATGATGAACACTTACAGGATCATGACTGGGGGCCGGCATTTTGTGTCTGGTGCCCGGATGATAAGTTGGAAGAAGTCCGGGGTCGTGTGGAAGGTGTTTTTAATTTCCTGCCGGAGACTTTTGAAGGCATGCCTAGCCGCATGGTTCCCGAGAAGAGAATCGGGCGTTGCGGACTGCTTGGTATCGGCGAATTTTACAGCAAGTTCACCCGTTACAACCGTCCTCCGCAGAGTGTGGAGGAATGGTTTGCCATTCCGGAACATTTTCTGGCGACCTGCACCAACGGTGAGGTTTTTCGCGATGATGGCGGCGATTTTTCCGCCTACCGTCAGGCTCTGTTGGATTACTATCCCGAAGATGTGCGCTTGAAGAAAATCGCCGCCCGCTGCGGAACCA
>DDLU01000171.1 GCA_002340305.1 Desulfovibrio sp. UBA2564 | reverse complement strand
CGTATAATGGTGCTTGATGAAGCTTCTGCGGGTGTTGATGTTGCGGGAAAAATCGAGCTTTTCGATCTCCTTAAATCCATGAATTGTGAAGGTGCGACTATCGCCTGCGTTATCCATGATCTTAATCTGGCTGCGCTTTATTTTGATCGTTTGGTTTTTCTTTCCAAAGGGAATGTGGTGCTGGACGGTGCCCCGGAAGAAGTTATCACAGAGGAAAATATTTCAAATGTTTATGAAACATCTGTTGCGCTTGTTGAGCATCCCCGGCTTAAAGTTCCGCAGGTTCTTTTTTCCCCTGCTGCTGATTAGCTTTGCTTCAACTGCGCAGGCCGGGGTTTCCATTACCGATGATTTCGGCAATGAGATAATTTTGCAGGCTCCGGCCAAGCGCATTGTGGCACTCTACGGTTCATTCAACGAGATCTTTTATGCCATGGACCTCGGTGACAGACTGGTGGCCCGCACTGCTGCTGACCATTACCCGGAGCAGATTACAGCACTGCCGTCCATTGGTACGCATATGCGGCCCAACCCGGAATTGATTGTGGCTCTTAAGCCTGATCTTGTGTTGCAGATGGCTGGACGTTCGCAGGCAGCAACTGCTCTTGAACCGCTCAAAGCAAGGGGTATTCCCTGCGCTATGTTCAGGGTGACTTCCTTTGAACAGATGTTTTCCATGGTTCGCAGGCTAGGCGTGCTTACCGGGGAATCTGGTGCTGCTGATGCGCTGGTTAATTCGATGAATGCGCGTCTGGATAGAGTCTCAGCCGGGTATAGCGGGGCAGATGCATCGCAAGTTTTTTTTGAGGTTAGATATCCTAATCTGCTGGCAGCAGGTCAGGGATCAATCGTAAATGATATTATCCGGCATGCCGGGGGTATCAATTGCGTCAGCAATCATAAAAAGATTGTGCGTATGGGCGAGGAAGAGCTGATGAGGCTTAACCCGCAAAATTATGTTTACCAGATCGGACGCATGAATCCTTCTCCGGTCAGGCCGGATGAGCGCAGCCATTTCAAGTTGATTGATGCGGTGCGTAACAACCGAATTTTAAAAGTGGATGAGTCGGTTTTTTCCCGGCCCGGTCCCAGAAACGTGGAGGCCGTGGAAATTCTTGCGGACTTCCTGTTTAATAATAAAGAGAAATAAATGAGTAATTCTGGAAAAATATATGGAATAGGGGTCGGCCCCGGTGATTCTGATCTGCTAACTGTGAGAGCAGTACGTGTGTTAGAGAAAGTGGATATGGTTTTTGCCGCTTCTTCCACTAAGAATGAATATTCCCACTCTCTGGAAATTGCATCTGAGTTCGTGCGTGATGATTGCGAGGTGGTTAGGCTCGGTTATCCCATGACTCGTGATCAGGATATTTTGAATGATGCATGGAAAGAGAATTGCCGCATCGCCTGTGAGATGCTGCAGGGCGGCAAGAGTGCCGCTTTCCTGACACTTGGAGATCCTTTAATTTACTCCACCTTCGGATACATGATGCAAACCATGAAGTGCCTTTGTCCTGAAGTGGAATTTGAGGTGGTCCCCGGCATTACTTCCTATCAGGCCGCGGCGGCAAGATCGCAGCAGGTGTTGGTGGAGTCCGGGCAGAATCTGTTGCTTACATCCGGGGTAGCTGATCCTGAGAAATTCGCAGAGACTCTTGAGATGGTCGATAATGCGGTAATCCTCAAAGCCTATCGCAATTTCCCTGAACTGCGCGAGACAGTGAATGAAATGGGTACAAAGGATGTGAAATTCTACACCCGTCTGGGGCTTGATGGCGAGGCCATTTATCTCGATATCAGCGAGGTCCCGGAAAAAACGAACTATCTTTCACTTATGCTGCTGACTGCCAAGAAGTAACTTTTACAGCTGCGCGAGTATGTAAAAAGGGCCGTGAATCCAATTGGAGTTACGGCCTTTATTTTTAGCAGATGTGAAGTTCTTTGCAGGTGCGTACTTCTCTTTCTATGCGAAGCGTCAGCTGATTGTCTTTGGCAATTTCAAGGTCGTATCTTTGCTGCAAGTTGAGCCAGAACTGCGTGGTTGTATCGAAAAATTTTGCCAGACGCATGGCAGTGTCTACTGTTATTGCCCGTTGCCCTTTCACTATCTGTCCGATGCGTTGAGCAGGAATACACAATGCCGCTGCAAGTTTGTTCCGGCTTAAGCTAAACGGTTCCATGAATTCTTCCAGCAATATTTCGCCGGGATGGATTGGTTCGAAATCTGTCATATATTCCTCCCTAGCTATGGTAATCGGTTATTTCCACTTGATATGCGTGGTTGTTTTTCCAAATGAAACAAATACGGTATTGGTTGTTTATCCGAATACTGTATTGCCCTGCCCGGTCACCTTTTAACGCTTCCAGTCTATTTCCGGGCGGGATTCTCAAATCTTTCAGGTCCACAGCTGCATCAATTTGAATCAGTTTTTTGTACGCGCTCCGGGCTAGTTGGTTCGGAATAATTTTGGAGTAGCTGCGTTTGAATATTTTTTCCGTTCCACTGTTCTTGAACGATTTGATCATAATTAAAAACTATATCGTTATAGATGTAACGTCAAGCGTTATGGTTGGGTTTAGAGTATAGGCCGTGAATCCGGCGAGATTCACGGCCTTTATTTTTAGCTTTTAATAATCGGTGTTCCGGTCTCTTCAAGATCTTTTTGCAGCAATTCGCGCATGCGCTTGCAGATAGGGCCGGGGCGGACATCGTGGATGGGCTTTTTATTGTAGCGGACAACACCTACGGCATCGATGGAGGTGCCGCAGATAATGACTTCTTTAGCCAATAGAATGTCTTCTTCGGAGATAGCCCGGAAATCCACTTCAATCTCTTCTTCAATAAGCTGAAGAGCACGGGCAATGGTTGTCCCTGCCAGAGAATTGGTGAATTTTGGGGTGTAAACTATGCCGTCCTGACTTACAATGCATACATTTTCTGTTGCACCTTCTGCAAGAAAGCTAAGGTCGTCAAAGCAGAAAGGCATATCGAATCCTTCTTCCTTGGCATTGATCTTCATCATTACGTTGGGAAGATAGTCGATGGATTTGATTGTTGCCAGATAAGGCTGTTTTGCCGGAACCTTACTTCTGAATGCGGTAACACCTTTTTCATACCATGATTCAGGTTTCGGCTCGTGTTTGTAGACTACGATGTAGAGAGATGGAACCGGGCATTCGAAGGGATCAATTCCAAAACCTCCGGGACCGCGTCCGAGTAGAACCCGCACCATGCCGGAATCAACACCGGATGCCCCGGCAACTTCCAGAATGAGATTACCGAGTTCATCCCAAGAGCAGGGTGGTTCAAGGTTGATAGTTCGGGCAGAGCGCTTCATACGGCGCAGGTGCGGTTGCAGCTGGTAAAGTTTGCCCTTCACGAATTTCATACTTTCAAAAACACCATCACCGCGATGCACGAGATGATCGTCCCAAGGCATGAGCATGAGTTTGGGATCGGTACAGACTAACCCGATACGGTGCTCGTAGAATGCGCAAATCTTTTCAGTTCCCGCACGCATGGCGGAAAGCATGGCATCAATATATTCGTTACTGTCTACTTTTTTAATCAATTCCAGACTCCATAAATGTATTTGAACCTCATCAGGGATCATAACCGCCATAAGCTTTACAAAAACTCATTTTTGTAAAGCCGAATTATCCTACCGCCAAAGGGTCAACTTTCGCAAGTGGGAATAGCTCCCAGTGCTGGGAATAAATCCCGCTATGGTGGAGAAAAGAGTTTTTAAAAATAGGTGGATGTAGTACTGTCTGTTTGAACTGTAATATAACGACTAGATGTAGTGAGGTCTTATGCAGAGGGTTTTATGCTTTGTGATGTGCTGGCTGATTTTTCCTGCATTTGTATATGCTGCAGATATTCCTATTGTATTTAAGCTTCGTGATGGCTTAGATCCTGAAAATGTGTACGTTACTTTTTATAACTGCATAAGCAATGTCAGTTCTATTACCGGGACTTATAATGGCCCGACTCAAAATGGATTGTCGTTAAATACTTCTGATTCATTCAGCATGGCCGAGATTACGGGCACTACCGCTATCGCAACCGGTGTTCCTGCAGGGGTACCTGCGGTGCTGATTAGTGAATTTAAATCCGGCAGAATTTTTATTTCCTATGATTCAAAGATGAAATCGTTTGGTTGTACCCAGCCTTCAACAGAACCTTCATCTAATGATCCCTCTCTTGGCATTCGCTTCCAGCCCATGGAGTTGGACATTGAGCTTGGTAACAGTACAAATAGTGTTGAAACACCGATAATCAATACAAATCTTACCTATATTGACTACGCTTCCATTGCTCTTTCACTGACGGTTAAAAATTCAACAACAGCCGTTACCAATAGCCCGCTTTTGACTACTGTTTCAAGTGAGACTCTCACTGACACTCTCGGTAGAGCCTCTCTTACAGCCTATTCAACAGTACAACCATCTTCCAGCGATAGATTACCCGGGTCAAAATTTACACGCGTGCTTTCCCCTACTTCTTCGGATATGTCCGGAAAATTTAATGACTGGGCGCATTATTTGAAAACTACCCTTAATCAATCAACCACGGTGGACGGGAAGCCGATCAAAATTCAAGGTCTTTTCGGTGGAGTCAGTGGACAGCCTGCTAACAACGGTGGTGGTGCTAATGTAAAAGCAGCACGAAATCAGACGCAGAGTTATGACTACCATGTTACGGTTGATGCAAATGGTGATGTGACCATGACCGCGCAGGCCGGGTCCGGGGACGGCACGGTGGCAGGCATTGCCGTTGCCAATCGTGGTGATGGAGTCGGGCAGGTAAATATTACAATTGATTTTGATGATCTTAATGCAGCAACTGGAATTTACGGTAATAACCCGCCATATACCATTGCTGGAATCGGTAAAACCGCCGGGGTAGAAAATGATTATTACGGTTGGGTTGTGGGAGATTTACTTGCCGGATTAAGTTGGGGATTTCCGGGGAGTCCGGTAAAATTTAATGCTACCTACGCCAATAATCTGGTCATCGGCGATATGAGCAGCGTTGAGTGGTATGGCGGGACGGCTGCTGATGGAACTATCTACAGCGTGCCACTTTCCCCGGCAGGGCGGGGATTTACCTATGACAAGGCTCAAGATGATGACCGGGATTATCATGTTTACGCCGCAGGATTAAAAGGAATTACCGGAGCCTATGGTTTTGGCCTTGAGGACCGTAACGGTGCGACTCTTATCAACTTTAACCGCATTGATCATCCGAATTCTTATCTGGAAGTCGGTGTAGATACTGAGGGGTTGTCTTCCGTTCAGCCAAGTCCGACTCAGGATACCGGTGTTACTGTTAAGGTTTCAGATTTTGTGCCCAAGCAACTGACGCAGTTGGAAATTGATTCACAGTATGGACTGAATGATTTCACAACCCACACTTCCATGTGTGCATTTAATGCTACCATTGATCCAGCTGGATCGGTAGGGGTGTTCATGGTTGATACCAATACAATCCCGAATGGCCCGGTTAATGGGCTTACCTTCATGAAATTTTATTCCAACGGGACCCCTGCGGAATATAAAGTTTATGCCTCTAGCGGTCCACAGTACACCGATGGATATTGGTGGATAACTGATCTGGAAGGTAATCATAAAGTTCCGACTGATATCCTCGCAAAAGGCACTCATTACTACATTAATTTCGCAATTAAGGATAATGGAGAATTTGATGAGAATGCCACATTGGGCGAGATCAAAGATCCTCTTGCTGTGGGGAGCTTTGGTGCCAGTGGGTGTGTTATGAATCCCAGAGCAAACTTGAAATACGAATTGCTGGCTTTGTTAGGTATAGCTGCAGGATTGTGTGTTATACGCATATTCAGATCAGTGAGATCCTAGAGCTCTTTACCTTAGCAAAGAAAAAACGGTGAAGCCGAGTTAGTCAGCTTCACCGTTTTTTTTATTCGATTTAATTTTTGCTTATTTTACACGAACCAGATTTCGTTCGATCAATGTCTCAGCGATCTGTACGGTGTTCAGTGCTGCACCTTTGCGGATGTTATCGGAGACAATCCACATGTTCAGGCCGTTTTCAATGGTCTCATCTTCACGGATACGACCTACGAAAACATCGTCTTCGCCGGTTGCGTCGATAGCCATGGGGTAGAGGTTTTTCTCGGGGAAGTCCACTACGGTACAGCCGGGGAAGTTGGAAAGCATGTTGCGGCATTCCTCAACAGTTACTTTCTCTTCGGTCTCAATGTTTACGGACTCGGAGTGGCTGTAGAAGACGGGCACGCGAACGGTAGTCGCGGTGAGCTTGATGGAATCATCGCCCATGATTTTCTTGGTCTCGTTGACCATTTTCATTTCTTCTTTGGTGTAGCCGTTATCCATGAAAACATCGATGTGCGGCAGGCAGTTGAATGCAATTTGGTGCGGGTAAGTACTTGGGATTACTTCTTTGCCGTTGAAAAGTCTGCTGACCTGAGTTTCCAGTTCGGTGATGGCTTTCTGTCCGGTACCGGATACAGCCTGATAGGTGGAAACGATGATACGTTTAATCTTGGCAGCGTCGTGGATGGGCTTCAGCGCAACAACCATTTGAATGGTAGAGCAGTTGGGGTTGGCGATGATGCCGGGGTGCCAGTCGAGGTCTTCGGGGTTAACTTCAGGAACAACGAGAGGGATTTTGGGGTCCATGCGCCACTGGCTGGAGTTATCGACAACAACACAGCCTGCTTTGGCAGCAAGAGGTGCGAATTTTTCGGAGGTACCGCCGCCTGCGGAAAAGAGAGCGAGATCGAAACCTTCAAAGGAATCTTCTTTGAGTTCGACAACGGTCAGCTCTTCGCCTTTGTAGGGAACTTTGGTTCCGGCGGAACGGGCGGAAGAGAATGGAACAACTTCGGATGCGGGGAAATCCCGCTGCTCAAGTACTTTGAGCATTTCACGTCCAACCGCGCCTGTGGCTCCTACAACTGCAACTCTGGGATTCTTGGTACTCATAGCTAAACCTCCGTATTCTTGACCCGGACCATCGGCAGTCCGGTTTATTTGTTAATCACTTTCGGCAATGTAATGCCGCTCGATAGCCGTATTAAAATTTTAATGCCTGACCGATTTCAAGGCAGGCCTTAGCTCTGTTCAGGGTGTAGAGATGAACTCCGGGGGCACCGCCGTCAAGCAGTTCCTGAGCCTGTTTTGTGGCAAATTCAATCCCCAGTTTATATACAGCATCGTCGCCGCCTTCTGCATGTGCTTTTTCCAGCGTACTAAGGAATTTTCCGGGAATAGCCGCACCGCAAAGGGAAAGAATAAACTTAGCGGATTTCAGGCTCATGATCGGTAGCACACCGGGAACAACAGGAACCTCAATGCCCATAGCTTTTAGCCTGGCGCAGAAATCAAAGTAAACCCGGTTATCGAAAAATAGCTGGGTGATGATGAATTCCCCGCCTTCGTCGATTTTGTATTTCATCCACTTGAAATCTTCCTTGATGGAAGGGGATTCAAGGTGTGCTTCCGGGTATCCGGCAACAGCAACACCTACGCCGGGATGCTTGTCTTTAACGTAAGTGACGAGGTCGGAGCCGTGCTTGAAAGGCTGGGTGTTGAAATCAAAGTCCTTTTCGTCAGCCGGTGCATCACCGCGCAGGGCAAGGATGTTTTCAACTTCTGCTTCTTGAAGAGCAGATACAAATTCACTGATGTTCTCAGGGCTGGCACCGACACAAGTCAGGTGTGCGAGAGGCTCAACCCCTGCATCCTGCTTCATTCTTTTAACAATTTCAAGTGAATTGTCCTGTGTGCCTCCTCCTGCGCCATAAGTAACAGAGGCAAAGAGAGGATTCAGGACTTTCAGTTTTCCTACAACTTCAAAAAATTTAGGCCATGAATCGCGGTCTTTGGGGGGGAAGAATTCGAGTGAAATGAACTGTTCGTTTTTATTGATCAAGTCGATAATTTTCATTTTAGCTCCTGTATGCCTTCGGCGACCCTGCGGGGCTGGATTTGATACGCTAAAGCGTTTTTTTATGAAAAGAGTTTGCCTCCAGCGGCTTAAACCCTTTTGGGAAAAGGGTTTGTTCCACTGTCGTTATCCCTAAGACTCGCGGGAAGCCCGCTTACCTAAGGGCTAATGCAAGAATCCCGAAACTTTTTAATAGGGCTTCGCCGCTGCGCGCGGCTGATTGTGCGGGGCGTTGGTTATTTTAAAGAACGTTTTCCCGTTCTTTAAGCATTTTGAGTATTTCGTAGTTGACGGGCAGGAATTTTACATCGCGTATATTGGTTAAGTCGAACCAGTCAAAACGCTGATTTTCAAGTGAACGCACTTGACCGGAAAATTCCCAGATGTCGAAAAAATTTAAGTGCACTGTATATTCGGGGTACTCTACAGTCTTTTCCATCCAGAAGTCAAAGTTTGTAGGAGTTATACCCAGTTCTTCCTGTAATTCACGCACCAGCGCATCGCCGGGGGATTCATTGATTTCGACTTTGCCGCCGGGAAATTCCCACCAGCCGGCGTAATCTTTACCCACGGGGCGTTCAGCGGAAAGGAACAGGCCGTCCTTCCAGATAACTCCAGCAACAACTTCGATTGGTTTTGTTTTCGTCATTTCTATGCGGATTCAGCAAGCTAAACAGCGAAGCTTATTAAAAGGTTTGAAGTGATGGGGTCTGGGGAAGGGAAACTTTT
>DDLU01000220.1 GCA_002340305.1 Desulfovibrio sp. UBA2564 | reverse complement strand
AAATTGCCAAGCGCATTGAAGACGGTATTAACCAGGTTCAGTGTTCGGTTGCCGAATATCCAGAAGCCATCACTTATCTTCTAGACCAATGGGACCTATACGAAGCAGAAGAAATTCGCCTTAGCGACATTATCTCTGGTTTTGTGGACCCTAACGACGAGCAAGATTTAGCACCGACAGCAACTCACGTTGGTTCTGAGTTATCTGAAGAAGAATTGGATGACGAAGACGATGATGAAGATGATGACGATAGCGACGAAGATGATAGCGGTGTAGACCCTGAACTGGCACGAGAGCGCTTTGCAGAGCTTCGTGAACAGTATCAGAAAACACGCGCTGTAATCGAGAAGAAAGGTCGTGCACACGCAGACTCTCGCGAACAGATCAACGCACTAAGCGATGTGTTCAAAGAATTCCGTTTAGTACCTAAGCAGTTCGACCGCATGGTTAGAAACATGCGTGAAATGATGGATAAGGTGCGTATCCAAGAACGTCTTGTAATGAAGTTCTGTGTGGTTAACGCCAAAATGCCTAAGAAAGATTTTATCAAGGCATTTGCTGGTAACGAAACGTCTTCAGCATGGTTACACGATGCGGTTAAATCAGGCGCGCCTTACGCGTCAGACTTAGCAGTTAACCAAGAAGAGATCGAGCGCTGCATTAGCAAAATGAATCAAGTTGAACAGGAAACTGGCTTGGTTATCGCTGATATTAAAGATATCAACCGTCGTATGTCTATCGGTGAAGCAAAAGCTCGCCGCGCGAAGAAAGAGATGGTTGAAGCAAACCTACGTCTTGTTATCTCAATTGCGAAGAAATACACCAACCGTGGTCTGCAGTTCCTTGACCTGATTCAGGAAGGTAACATCGGCCTGATGAAAGCGGTTGATAAATTCGAATACCAGCGTGGTTACAAGTTTTCCACATATGCAACATGGTGGATCAGACAGGCTATCACACGCGCTATTGCGGATCAGGCCCGTACTATCCGTATCCCGGTTCATATGATCGAGACCATCAACAAACTTATCCGTACTTCCCGTTACCTTGTGCAGGAACTGGGTCGCGATCCTTCCCCGGAAGAAATTGCAGAACGTATGGATTATCCGCTGGAAAAAGTCAAAAAAGTACTCAAGATCGCAAAAGAACCTATTTCCCTTGAAACACCTATCGGTGATGAAGAGGATTCGAGTCTCGGCGATTTTATTGAAGATAAGAAGGCTGCAGCACCTGCCGAAGAAGTGGTTAACACTAAGCTCGGCGAGCAGATTGCGACCGTTCTTTCCGACCTTACTCCCCGTGAGGAGCAGGTCCTGCGTAAGCGGTTTGGTATCGGTGAAAAATCCGACCATACTCTTGAGGAAGTCGGTAAGCTGTTCAACGTTACCCGTGAGCGTATCAGACAGATTGAAGCCAAGGCCCTTAGAAAGCTGCGCCATCCTGTTCGTAGTGCGTCATTGCGTTCTTACTACGAAAGCTAAAATTAAGAGAGCGGTACGGATTGTTGTCCGTGCCGCTTTTTTATATGATGTAGAGACAGCAAGCTTCCGGTTCTGTGGGAAGGATCGGATGCGGGGCATTTATTACCTTTACACAAGGTGGAATAGTGAGATTCCGGCTCCGGCTGTCCCTGTGTGCCGGTTCCAGTACTGCGCGAATTAAAATCATAGATTTGAATGTGGTTTTACTTAAGATAAACAGGTGGTTATTTTAAGTCGCCGTGTTGGATTTTCCGGCCAAACGCTTTAAGATTTGAGGTTGTATATCTGATGGACAATTCTACTGTTTTGTTTCTTGTACCTGTTATCGCACTTGTTCTTGATCTCGTACTTGGGGATCCCAAGTGGTTTCCCCATCCCGTTCGTTACATCGGAATGGTTCTCGACAAGTACAAAAATTGGGTTTTCTCCACCGGCATGTCCCGTAAAATTATGGGCGGTGCAGGTGTATTGGTTTTTGCTATAGTGGTTTGGAGCGTACTGAAGATTTTTCTTGCAATTCCTTTTATAGGTGTTCTGATCGGTATTTACCTTGCTTATGCAGGTCTGGCGCTCGGCTCCCTGCTTAACGAGCACAAGAATGCTGCTTCCCTGCTGGACAGCGGAAGAGTTGAAGATGCCCGCAAAGCAATTGCCGAACTGGTTAGCCGTGATGTTTCCGAACTGGACGAAAACGGACTGCGCAAAGCTCTTGCTGAATCTACCAGCGAAAACCTGAATGACGGTTTTGTTGCTCCTTTTTTCTATCTCGTTGTTACCGGTCCTGCCGGGATGTGGGTTTATAAGACTATCTCCACCATGGATTCCATGTGGGGCTACAAGAATGAAGAGTTCAAAGAATTCGGCTACTACGCTGCAAAAGCTGACGACGTTCTTGCTTTCATTCCCGCACGTATCACCGGTTTTATGATGCTGGCTGCCGGACGTATTCTTAAGCTCGATTGGGAATCCGCTTACGACCATCTCATTGAAGATGCTAACAAGACTGAAAGCCCCAACGCCGGTTGGGCCATGGCTCCCGCGGCATGGCTGCTTGGTGCTCCCATGGGTGGCAAGGCTGTTTACTTTGGCGAAGAAAAAGAAAAGCCTGTTCTCGGCCCTGAAGACGGTGAATGGACCTCCCTGAAGCTGAAGAGACTCGGCTCCCTGATCATGACCACTGCGATCTTCACTGCTGTTCTGCTCGACATTTACTTTGTAATGGTCTGGGCATCCGAAGTGGTTCACTAGAAATTAATCAGCCCTTAAAGCTGACTTTGAGCCGGAATTCCGTGAAAACGGGATTCCGGTTTTTTGTTTTGATTTTACCCTACACAACTCAGTGAAATCCGTATAAAAGGACAATAAAAATACGGAGCCTTCCATGTCTCATAATTCATATAGAAATCATGTTGTGCTGGCAGTTTTGATTTTAGGGATTTGTGTTTTTATTGGAGCCAGTTTTTTTGCTTTTAATTCTTCCCTTTCGAAGCCGGATAATTCATATCTTTCCGCACATCCACAAGCCCGTTGGATCAAATTAGACCGACCCTTTCGCCTTAATACCCGTAATAAAGGTTCTGAAATGGTTCTTTTTCGCCGTAGGTTTGAGGTTAAGGATCAAGTGGATTTCACGGTACATTTGAAAGCTTTTCGTGGTGCCGGAATCTGGCTGGATGGGATGCCTTTGCGCAAGTTCGACGGCGGGATGCAGAAATGGCGCGAGGAGATTGTTGTCGAGATATCTGATCTTAAGGCCGGAAATCATGAATTGAAGATTGCGGTGGTCAATGAGGATGCACATCCGGCTTTGTTGCTCTGGATCGAAGGGGATGGGGATGGCGGCTTAGATATTTCTACACCTAATGGCTGGGAGGCGAGCCGTGATGATTTCGTTTGGAATTCAGCGGCAGATATTGCAAAGCCCGGCGCATTACATATCACCAAAAATTTTGAGCACTCAGATCAGGCTTTACTGGCATCGTTACCTTTTATGCTGCCGTTGTTTATTGTCGGTGGCGGTTTGACGTGGATGCATGAGCGTGGAAAAGGACCCGATTTTGTGCAGAATGTGAGCATTACTCCGGCTTATTTCAGGTTTGTCCTATTGGGATTGTGGGCGTTCATGGCACTCAATAATTTTCACGAACTTCCACTCAAGTTGGGCATGGATTCGGTCGGTCATTTTAAATATATCGAATATATTGCTGAGAATTTGAAATTACCCGGCCCGCTTGAAGGATGGCAGATGTTTCAGCCACCATTGTATTATATAATTTCCGCTATTTTTTATAAATTTCTATTACTATTCATGGATGTTGAAAGTGTGCTTTATTGGCTGCGCCTTATTCCGTTAGCCTGCGGAGCTCTCATGATCGAAGTTTGCTATCGCTGTTCAGCGGTTGTGTTCATGGAAGAACGTTTTGCCGTGATCGCAGCAACTTTGCTTGGTGGCTTTTTACCCATGAACCTCGTGATGTCCCAATTTTGGGGCAATGAGCCTCTTGCTGCGGTTTTCAGCTCCTTAACCATTTTGATGTGTCTGATCACCATAAAAGAGCAAGGCAGGCGAAGTTTGAAAGATTTTGCGTTGCTTGGTTTGTCCCTTGGTCTGGCAATTTTGAGCAAAGCCACGTGTTCTCTTTTGATACCGTTGGTTTTATTTTTTGTTCTTTTGCCGTTGATGGCTGAAAGCTCGTCTTTGGAGGATAAAACAGGTCATATCAAAGGAATTGTTTTAAGCTTGATAACGACTGCTGTGATTGGCGGTTGGTACTATTTGAGAAATTGGTCGAGCTATGGAAAGCTGTTTATCGGCGGTTGGGATAAGATGCGTGAAATTAGCTGGTGGCAGGATCACGGATACCGTGTCTGGGAACATTTCAGCCGTTTTGGAAGTTCTATCATCAAGCCCGTGTACTCGACAACAGATGGAGTTTGGGACGGTCTTTATTCCACGCTCTGGCTGGATGCTAATCTTAGCGGAATGAGCAAATTCATAAGCAGACCTCCGTGGGATGATCAGCTGATGATGGCAACAGCATTGCTGGCCCTAGTCCCGTCAATTTTGATTTTGGCAGGTATAGGGCACACGTTCTATAAGCCTGTAAAATCCATTTTTAATGGGCGAATGCTACTGGTGGCTAGTATTATAGTTTATTTTACCGCAGAAGCTTATTTGTACCTCAACCTGCCAGTCTACAGCACAGCTAAGGCAAGCTACACTTTGGGTTTGCTTCCTTGCTATGGAGTTCTGGCCATGGCAGGTATTCAACCATTGATGAAAAATGTCTACTTCAAATCTGTATTCTGTGGATTTCTGACAGTCTGGGGCAGTACTGTCTATCTGACTTATTTCGTATAAAAAGAAAACGGCGACTTGAATATCAAGCCGCCGTTTTAATCTCATCATATATGCCTTACCAAGCTGTTCCAATTTAAACCTATTAAAAGGTTTTGGGATTTTTAA
>DDLU01000235.1 GCA_002340305.1 Desulfovibrio sp. UBA2564 | reverse complement strand
CCACCAAGACCATCACCACCGCTTATTTGAAAACCATCACCGGAGCAGCGGGAGAAAAGGCCGCCAGTGCCGCCAAAAAGGTCGTAGATTCCACCGACAAAGCTCTTCAGGCCACCAGCAAAGCTGCTAAGTACTCAGCACAGCAGGTCGGTAAAGTAGCCCGCTTCGCTACATTTAAAAATGACAAGGAGGCAAAGCCTGAGCCTGAAACGATAAAAGATAAGGCCGGGAAGAAATTTGGGCGAGCTAAGAATCTATTTCACCGTAAGAAATAAAAAGGGTGGACCGATAATTAGGTCCACCCTTTTACTTTGGTTTAAATAACTTACTAAGCATTATCTGCCACCGGCATGGGAAAAACAATGTCGTACACCCAGTTGTAGACAAAAGCATAGACAAGGAAGAAAAGCGCAAAGCCGATATCTGCCATAAGTGCATGCCAGAGCGTCAGGTCCAGCCACCATGCAACGAACGGCACGGTAATAGTCAAAAGAGACAACTCAAAGAGGATCGCATGCAAAGCACGCATCCACATGGGGCGCACGTTAACCGGATGCTTTAAAGCAACCAGCACTTTATCAAAAATCAAGTTATATAGATAATTGCAAACCATGGCAGTCATGGAAATGGCAATACTCATGATCCCGATCCGGCTCATGTCTTTATCAAGTATCCATGAAGCCAGCGGGGTGCATGTACAAAGCCCGATCAATTCGAATAGTATGGTATGTCTGATTCTGTCAGCAGTAGTTCTCATGCGCGAGAGAATACTGCTGAGCATCTGCTCACTCAAGATGATTTTACACAATTAAACTCTTACATCTCAGCATGATACTAAATTATAACAACAGTTACTCAGGCAAAATCATCCGTAATTCCGCCCTTTGCAGCTAGTATTTCCCAGAACAGCTTAACCTTTACATTGTTTTTGGCACCTAAATTGAATAAACTATGCACAGGTGTCAGAAAAAACACATTTTTTCCCATTGAACATAAACCGATACAAACGGACAGCGCGAAATCATGCAACAAGACGAACTGCAAAAGCTGCGGGAATTATCAACATCAGTGCCCAAACAAAAAAATCTGGCCCTGTTCTTTGGGCGCGCAGGTGGATATTTCATTGATAACGTAAAATATTTCTTTATCCACTGTGTACAGTACAGACCTGAACTTGAGTGCTACTTCCTTTCTTTTGAAAAAAAAGAAGCCGACATGCTCAAGCGTCAGGGCTTACCCGCGTTGTGGATAAATGATCCTGACACATTAGCCCTGATGACCAAGGCATCACTTGTGATCAGTGATGATTTCAGCTGGAAAACACAGGAACAGCTCTGGGCGCTTCTTTGCGACGCGACATCAATCCAGCTCTGGCATGGCATTCCGCTCAAGGCCATCGGCTTCCCGGAAATCAATTCCTCGGTAAACATGAACCCGGAAAAAGCCGAACACCTTTCCTTCGCCTATTCCGGCTATGATGCAGTGCTCTCCACTTCGCCCTACTTTACCGAAACTGCCTTCGGACGCGCATTCAAGGCTAAAGACTTTCTGGAACTGGGCTACCCGCGCAATGATGTGCTCATGCGCCGCCCCGGTAAATTCGACATGATCAATGCCGACCGCGAACTTTACGCTGAGATGGTCAAATTCCGTAAGCAAGGGGGAAAGGTTGTTTTCTTCATGCCGACTTTCCGCGACCTCGGCGGCGGACCGTTTGAGGACGGAGCCATTGATCTGGGCAAACTTTCCCAGTTCTGCCAACAGAACAACATTCTTTTTGTCTGCAAATTCCATCCGTACCTGAGCATCGCACAGGTCCAGATGCCGCCTAACATTGTGCTCATGAATCCCAAAAGCGACGCTTATCCGCTGCTCTCCATTTGTGATGCACTGCTGACCGACTATTCATCCATTTATTTTGATTTCCTGCTTCTGGATAAGCCCATGATCTTCTATCCCTATGATTTTGGAGACTATGTGAACAAGAACAGGGAGCTTCTTTACGACTATGACGAGATGACTCCGGGCCGGAAAGTCAAAAATAAAGACGATCTCTATACCGCTTTTGAAGAGATCATGATAAATAATATAGATAACTTTGCGGATGACCGTAAAAAACTGAGAGAACTTTCCTTCACCCACTGCGATGGAAAGGCCGCGCAGAGGCTGGGTGAACACATAACCGCCAACTATCTTTAACCCGCAAAGGGGGCAGATCATGAAAGCAATCATTCTTGCAGCAGGAATCGGAAGCAGGCTGAGCAGACCTTTCCCAAAATCACTTTCTGTGCTTCCTTACGGGGAGACAATTCTCGGTCGCCAGATCAGGCTCATGCGTGAACTGGGCATTAAGGAAATCATCGTGGTTGTCG
This sequence comes from Desulfovibrio sp. UBA2564, assembly GCA_002340305.1. Taxonomy (GTDB): domain Bacteria; phylum Desulfobacterota; class Desulfovibrionia; order Desulfovibrionales; family Desulfovibrionaceae; genus Maridesulfovibrio. The sequence continues at coordinate 34,395 of DDLU01000235.1, read as the reverse complement.
GCTTCAAAATGACCCTGATCATGGAGCAGTTTCCTGAGGTTTACTACAAGTACAACCCGGACTACTACATTACCAACACCTCTAAAAGCCTGCTCAAGGCCGTTGATGATCTTGATGAAGACATCCTCTGGACCAACGGCGATGTTGTTTTCGACAAGCCTGTTCTGGAAAAATTCCTCAACGAAGCCAAGGACGAAAGCCGCATCGCAGTTGACCGTAAGTCCTGCGGTGAAGAGGAGATCAAGTATCTGCTCAACGACAAAGGCTACATCACTGAAATCTCCAAGCAGGTTGTCAACGCAGAGGGAGAAGCTGTCGGCATCAACATCATCAAGCAGAAGGATTTGGCTGCATACAAGGAAGCCCTGCGCCGCTGTGAAGATCAGGACTACTTTGAGAAGGGCCTCGAATTTATTATTGATGAAGGAGCCAACCTCAAGCCCGTGGATGTATCAGATCACGCATGCGTTGAAGTTGACTTTGAAGAAGACTGGCAGTTTGCGGAAAAGACCTTTCTCAGAGCCGACCAGTAAAATATAGGAATAAATATGCAGGTAGCAATTATCCCGGCCCGGGGCGGAAGCAAACGCATTCCCAAAAAATCCATCCGCCCTTTTCTGGGAAAACCACTTATAGCCTATACCATTGAAGCCGCCCGCAAGAGCGGCTTCTTTGATCACATTCTGGTCAGCACCGACAGCGAGGAATTTGCCGAAGTGGCCCGTGAATACGGGGCCGAAGTCCCCTTCATGCGTCCGGCTGAGCTGGCTGATGATTTTGCCCCCACCCAGCCGGTAATTGACCATGCTGTAGACTGGATACGTAACAACTGGGGCGATCCTGAACGTTACTGCCAGTTTTTTGCCAATCCTTTTGTTACCGCAGAGAACATTCGCGGTGGGTACAAAATGCTGCGCGAACACCGGGCCAACTGTGTGCTGGGAGTTTCTGAATTTCCCTACCCCATTTTGCGATCATTCAAAAAAAATAAACATGGCGGTGTTGAATACGCTTTCCCGGAATACGCGCCCTGCCGTTCACAGGACCTGCCTTTATTTTTCCACGATGCAGCCCAATTCTACTGGATTGAGCTGACCAATCTCCCAACAGACCTTGAAGAAGGACTTAGCATGCCCTACTTCCTGCCCCGCTACATGGTGGTGGATATCGATACTGAAGAAGATTGGCATATTGCCGAACGGCTCTATCAGGCCTTCATGTGCGATGAAAAGTAACGACCCGGTTCTCTTTCTATGTGAAGCCGGACCGCAGACCGGATTCGGTCATGTCGGACGCTGTCTTGCCATAGCAAATGCTCTGCGCGAAGGATTCGGGCGTGATTCCATATTCGGATTCCGCGGCTCTGCTGCGGTTGTAAAGAAGATAAATGATGCCGGATTTGAGACCATTACTGTTGAGGACTTCGATCACTTTGAATTCGGTAACGAGCCCGCTGTGGTCCTCGACCTGCGCATTTCTCTCGCAGATTCATTTTTCCAACGCGCAAAGTCAGCATCTGATCTTTTAATTTCCATCGACGACCCCACCCCCAACCGCTTGCGCTCAGACATTGCCTTCTACCCGCCTGTCCCCCAATTCAAAGAGCTTGAGTGGGCTGGATTTACAGGAACAGTTTATCGCGGCTGGGAATTCATTCCTTTGCGTAAAGAGTTTCGTCTTCCTGCGAAACCAAAAACAATCCAATCCGTACCCAAAATTCTAATCACCATGGGCGGCAGTGATCCCCACAACCTGACCCTTAAAATCCTCAATGCCTTGAAATCCGTTAAATGCGATTGGCAGGCCGAAGTTGTAATCGGTCCCATGTTCAATCATCTGGACAAAATCGACCGGATAACGGTAGAGCACGGAAAGAGAGTGAAATTGTTGCATGATATAGAGGACATGTCCTTGGCCATGCAACGCTGCGACGCATCAATAGCCTCTTTTGGAATGACCGCTTACGAGCTTGCAGCCTGCGGAGTCCCGCAAATGCTGCTTTGCTTAAGTGAAGATCATGCCCGCTCGGCATCGGCATTGCATGCCTCAGGAGCAGCGGTTTCACTGGGAAAATTTGACCGCATATCTGACCGGGAACTGGTGCTGAAGCTGCAAAATTTCATTTCCGATCAGAGTTCGCTAGGGTCCATGGCTGCAAAAGCTGCCGGACTAAAAATCGGAAACGGGGCCATGAACATCGCATCACGGATTGTGGAAGCCATTTAAAAAAGCTTGGAGCAATATTTTGAGTGACCGAAAATGCTGGATCGATCACAGCGGCATTGTGCTGCATTCTATTGATGGATTTGATGTAATCCATTGCGAAAGCTGCGGTTTCAAGCACATCATCCCCATCCCGGATAAAAAAGAACTGGAGCGTATTTATAAGCACGAGTACCACGTCAAAGACAAACCGCTCATGCTCCAGCATCAGCTGGAAGATGCCCAGTGGCACGAAGCTACCAACAAAGCCCGTCTGGAATCCATTGAAAAGCAGCTTAACCGCAAGGGGTCCATTCTGGATATCGGTTCCGGTAACGGATTCTTTCTCAAGCAGGCAATGGACATGGGCTGGCAGGCCAAGGGCGTCGAGCCTTCTGACAAGGCTGTTGGCTATTGCAATTCCATCGGTCTTGATGTGGTCCACGGTATTTTTGATCAAGAGTGTGCGGATTCAATCGGCAAGTTTGACGTTGTCTATCTTTGGGAAGTACTTGAGCATCTGCCTGATCCAATCGGGATGCTTAATATCTGCCGACAGGTGCTGAACCCCGGCGGATTGATAGTTATCGGCGTGCCCAACGATTACAACAAGCTGCAAAAGGTCATGAACGATGATCTAGGCGAAAAACCGTGGTGGCTGGCACCACCGCATCATATAAATTTCTTTAACCGCAGTTCCCTTGAGAAGCTGGTGCGCAGACTGGATTTTGAGCCACTGCATTACGAAGTAACTTTCCCTATGGAGCTGTTCCTGCTCATGGGTAAAAACTATCTGCACGACCCGGAACAGGGCCGCGACTGCCATGCTATGCGTAAGGCTCTTGAATTAAACCTGACCGGAACAGGTAATCGCGATGTTCTGGATAAGCTATACAACTGCTTTGCCGAAGCAGGTTTCGGCCGCCATGCAGTACTCATGGCAGGCAGAAAGGACTAAATTTTAATGCAAAGACTGAAAGATAAAATCGCGCTGGTCACAGGCGGAGGCCGAGGTATCGGTAAAGCCATCAGCCACAAACTGGCTGCCGAGGGCGCGGAAGTCATCCTGACTTATGTAAGCAACTGTACAAATGCGGAAGAAACAGCAGCCGAAATTTCTAAAGACGGCGGCAAAGTACGCATCCTGCAATTGGAAGTGAGCGATGCTGATTCTGTGGACGCTGTTGTTGCCGATATTACTGCCAAAGAAGGCAGACTCGATGTGCTGGTCAACAATGCCGGGATCAATGATCCGCAGGATTTTGACAAGATCACCCCGGAAGAATGGGACCGCATCATGTCCGTTAACCTGAAAGGCCCTTTTCTGTGCACCCAGCGCTGCCTTCAACTGCTTAAGAACAGCAAGGGAGCCAGCGTGGTCAACATCGGTTCTGTAAGCGGACAATACGGTGGACCGCGTACTGCCCATTACGCAGCCAGCAAAGCCGGACTCATTTCCATGACTCAAGTTGCCGCACGCTTCGGTGCAGGGTGGAATATCCGCTGCAATACTGTTGCTGCAGGATTGGTTGTTTCGGATATGGCTGATGCAGGCATGCAGAATCCCGCAGTACAAAAAGCCGCTGAGAATGTGCTCCTGAAACGCTTTGCCGCTGCTTCCGAAGTGGCGGACAGCGTTGCTTATCTTGCTTCCGATGAAAGTTCCTACATCACCGCCCAGACCATTAACGTCAACGGCGGACTGTATTTCTAAGGAGAACTGGGAGAACCAATGGATCAGCCCGATTACCAAGAGCTAAAAGATTTCGCAGCCGAGCTGCGCAAGTCCATCATCACCATGAACTGCCATGCCGGATCAGGGCATCCCGGCGGTTCCCTCTCCTGTGTAGAAGTAGTCAGCTACCTCTTTGCCAAAGAGATGAATTTCAGCCCGGAAAACATGGACGATCCCTGCCGGGACCGTTTTATTCTTTCCAAAGGGCATTCCTGCCTGACTCTTTACGCCGCGCTGGCGGAAAAAGGATTCTTCTCAAAGGAGGAATTCAAAAAACTACGTCACGCTGGCGGTATGTTGCAGGGACACCCGGACCGCATTAAAACTCCGGGGGTGGAATTCAATTCCGGTTCTCTGGGGCAGGGCTTTTCCTTTGCGCTGGGCTGCGCTCTTGGTGCGAAACGGGCGGAACGCGACAACCGCACTTACGTCCTGCTCGGCGACGGGGAACTGAACGAAGGCCAGATCTGGGAAGGCTGCATGTTCGGTGCTCACCACAAGCTCGATAACATCGTTGCAGTTGTGGATTACAATAAATTTCAAAGTGATGACCTCAATGAAAACATCACCGCCCTTGAGCCGCTAAGCGACAAATTCAAAGCTTTCCGCTGGCAGGTTATTGAAATTGACGGACATAATTTTCGCGAGATCGAAAATGCTTTTTACCGCGCCCGAACAACAGCAGGCAGGCCGACCATAATCATCGCCCACACCGTGAAAGGTAAAGGTATTTCATACATGGAAAATGTGCCTAAATGGCACGGCAGCCTTTGCCCCACCGGGGAAGAACGGGAATGCGCCCTGCGCGAATGCGGATGTGAGGAGCCAATCTAATGCAGAATATGAGAGATGAATTCGGTAAAGCCCTTGTAGAGCTTGCTGCCGTCCGTGATGATTTCGTAGTCCTTGATGCCGACGTAGCCGGAGGAACCGGAACCTACCATTTCCGCAAAGCCTACCCGGACCGCTTTATCCAATGCGCCATTGCCGAACAAAACATGTTCTCCATGGCTGCGGGACTGGCTGAATCCGGGATTATCCCTATCGTGACCTGTTACGCAGTGTTTGCTTCCATGCGTGCTCTGGAGCAGGCCCGTAACTCCATCGCCTACCCTGATTTCAATGTAAAAATCGCCGCCAGCCATCTTGGACTTGATGTCGGCCCGGACGGAGCCACCCATCAGGCTCTGGAAGATATTTCCATTTACCGCTCCATCCCCAACATGACCGTAGTCTCCCCTGCTGATCCGGTGGAGATGCGCGCTATACTTCCCCACCTGCTGGATACTCATGGGCCGCTATACCTGCGCACCGGACGCAGCCCCCTGCCCGATGTGTTTGATTCAAATACGGTATCCGAACCGGGCAAGGCACAAGTTCTTACCGAGGGCGAAGACTGTACCATCATGGCTGTGGGGGGCATGGTCCATCGCGCATTGCAGGCAGCCCAAAAACTCGCAGAAGAAGGCATTTTCTGTAGAGTGCTGAACATGAGCTGGCTCAAACCCATGGACGAAACAGCAGTAATCCAGGCTGCCAAGGATACCAGAGCCATTGTGACCTGCGAGGACCACAATAAGTACGGCGGTCTTGGAGGTGCTGTCATGGAAATCGTCTGCGAAAGCCATCCTGTCCCTGTTGAACGGGTGGCGATTGATGACGTTTTCGGAAGTTCCGGGGAACCGGAAGACCTTGCCCGTGAATACGGACTTATGCCCGAAGATATCGCTGCTGCGGTGCGCCGGGTCATGAAACGAAAATAGGAGCGTAATGGCTGACCGCAAACGCCTGCTTATCATCGGCACTGCCCAGCAATGCCATATCAAGGACTTCCTTGAAGCTTTGGACCGCAGCGAAGTGGACGCAATACTCCTGCTGCCAAAACGGGATCAGGAAGCCTTTAACGACGAACAGGCTGTTTTTTTCTCCGGCATCTTTCACGCCCTTTTCCCGCCGTTGCTGAAAGCTATACTATTTTTCAGGCCGCATGAAGTAGTTGTCGTCTGCGGTATGACCTATGACCACGGCAATGTGGTCCGTGCTGTTTCGTTTTACCAAAATTTCTATGACCTGCGCATAAATACCTGTGTCAGAGACAAAATATCCCCAGCAGAAAGTGGCCTGAAACCAAATCCGGTTAAAGAAATCTGCAAATGGGCAGCACTCGGCTCTTTGGCTCTGCTGATCAAAGCTACCTCCCTGTTCAAACCTCTGCGAGTGGCAGAAATCTACTCTCCACGGCTGGGGCATCTGGCCCTTGATTGTGAAATTTACCTTTCAGAAAAAGAACTGGGCAGACATGAAGGTTTCCTCGACCTTTTTTACTTCAAGGACGGTCAAGTCGCTAACGAGACTTTGGGGAAACTGTTTTCCCGCAAGATGCGTATCAACGATAAATTTCGCTATCTGCATGAAGCGGTGCTGTTTTTTAATCTAAGTAATAAGCACGAGTTAAAACTAAATACCCGGACCATCGCCCTTGGACGGGACTTCGAATGTTTAATCCAGCAAACTGGTAACCACGTGGACTTCACTCCTCAGGAACATGAGCGCGGCAAATGCGAGATCAAAGCCCTCGGTCTTGATCCGCAGCGTCCGCATGTCTGCCTGCTGGGCCGGGACTCTGCCTTCCTGCAACAAACCATGCCCGGAAGTGACGGGGATATGCAGGAACCCCGCAACATGGATATTTCCACCTTCAAAGCCGGGGCCGAAGAACTGCTGGACTTGGGATACAACGTTATCAGAATCGGCTCCATCGTGCAGGAACCGCTTAAAATAGAACATCCCAATTTTGTGGACTATGCCTGTAGCGGAAAGCAAAACGATTTCATGGACATCTATTTACCCGCAACATGTAAATTCTTTGTTGGTGCGCAGAGCGGCCCAATGCATGTGGCGAATATTTTTCGAATTCCCTGCCTGCGCATAAACGTAGTCCGACTGGAAGTTATTGAATACTGCTCCCCGGACGATCTAGCCATGTTTAAACTTATCCGATCAGAATCATCAGGGCGAATTTTAAGCATTCCTGAAATAATCGCCTCTGGAATTAGCAAATGGCCGATTGAAAACTTTGCAGATTCGAATTTTACGGTTATTGACAATACAGAAAATGAACTTCTGGAAGCTATTAAGGAAATGTATTTGAAGGTGAATGGGAAGAACCAGCCTACTGATGAAGAGAAAAGGCGGCAGCAGCATTACCTTTCGCACCTAAAAATCTCTAACTACAACACCCGTTTTGAAACCCCGATCAGTGCATTTTTCTTGAAAAAACACGCGAACGAACTATTTAACTCGAAGGACAGCTGATGGAGACTCCAATTATTCTGGTACAGGCGGCATCTAGGGCTTGGAGCGGCGCGCCAGACTGGTGCATGAACGAGGTGGACGGATGTCCGGTGGTGGCCCTGACCATCGAAAGCGCGCTTAAGGAATTCCCCGCAGCCGATGTAAGGATCATCGCACCTGAGTTTGACCGTGATGGCAAGCTTGATGAAATCCCGGAAATGTTTCCGCAAAATAAAGTCAGTGTTTTTTACGGACATGATGACAGTCCATTGGAACGCATGGTAACAGCACTTGAAGATGCAGATGATCAGGATTTATTTATCCGGGTCGATGGACTTCATTTCGGTTGGCTGGCCGACCATGCCCGGACCATGCTGGATCAGGCAGAAAAGGAAAATCTGGACTGTGTAAAAACAGAAGATGATTTCCCCATTCAGCTGACTGCGGATGTTTACCGGCTTGGCGCACTTAAGAAAGCTCTCGCCATTCTTGAAGAACGCCCCAACGGTGCGCCCTACCGCGTGCATCCCAAATTTTTCCTTTTCAATGAAGCTGAAGAATTCAGATGCGCCCGCGTTGCCGGACCTACTGTCAGCGAAGAGTGGCTGAAGAAATGCCGCCAGACCGCTGAGCAAGTTTACATCGCCGGGAACATGAATGTGGATCAGCGTCAAGGCATCAGTGCCGGGGACCAACTCAGCTTTCATTACGAACTGGCCCTCGATTATATCAGCCCGGAAGCACAGGTTCTGGACTGTGCCTGCGGTCCCGGATACGGGGCGCGGATGCTGGCTGGCAAAGCAGATAAAGTCGTTGCTGCCGACCTTGATATCGAGACCGTGCGTCTGGCCTCATCCGGCAAATATTTTGATAACATCACCTTCCAGACCGGAGATGTGACCGGCTTAAGTTTCAACGATGGCTCTTTTGACGCAGTGACTAGTTTTGAAACTGTGGAACATGTCAATCCCGCTCCTTTCTTCAAGGAAATGCAACGCATACTCAAGCCGGGAGGTCTGCTGATTCTAAGCACTCCCCAGAACAGTCTCGGGCATATCCCGGTTAATTCACAACATCTGCACGAGTTCTCCCTTCAGGAGATCAGCGGACTCTGTTCTGAACATTTTGAAATCATGCAGACCACAGGCATCAAGCAGGGACGCATTGTATTCCCTGATGATCCTAAGGGACAAAATACTTTTATGGTCTGCCGTAAGCCTGTGTAACGAGAAGGCCTTCGGCGACCCTGCCGGATCCTTAAGCCCTTTTGCAAAAGGGTTTAAGGATCCCAAAACCTTTTAATAGGGCTTCGCCGCTTTAAGTGGCAAACCGTCACAGAGAATATGAGAAAGACACTCATCGTGATCGGGGCGGGATTGGAATCTATTCCGGTTCTGCAAAGAGCAAATGAAATGGACCTGCATGTGGTAGCTGTTGATGCCAACCCTCAGGCTCCCGGATTCGCTTGCGCCCATGAATCGGTCATTGGTTGTGTTTACACCCCGGAAAAATCGGTTGCCGCCCTGACTGAATGGTCACAAAAGGGCGGCAAACCGCAAGGTGTGATATGTGCGGCGGTAGATGCTCCGGGAACCGCTGCGGCAGTGGCAGATCACTTTGATTTGACTGCCGTCAGCGAGGAAACAGCCAGATTAGCAACAGACAAAAAAGCAATGAAGGACCGCTTCAAAAAATGCGGAATCCCCATCCCGTGGTATCAGGAAATTTTCAGTGCCGGGGAACTGGCGCAAATCTTAGCTGAACGCCGGGAAACGCTGGTCATCAAACCAGTGGACAGCCGAGGTGCGCGTGGGGTGCTGCGCCTTGTTTATGGTTCAAGCGACATGCCCGATCCTGCATGGGCCTTTGAATGTGCGCAAAAGGAATCAACCACCGGAAGGGTCATGGTGGAAAAATGTCTCGATGGGCCGCAAATCAGCACCGAAGGATTTGTGGTTAGGGGAAAAGCGTACTGCCCCGGATTCTCAGACCGCAACTATGAATTTATTGACCGGTTCGCACCCAATATCATTGAGAATGGCGGCGATCTGCCTTCATTTCTGGAACATGGCGAGCAACGGGCGATAAAAGAACTTTCCGGTCAGGCCGCAATTGCCCTTGGCATTGAAAATTCCATGTTCAAAGGTGACATGGTCCTGCACGAAGGCAAAGCTTATGTAATTGAAATGGCGGCCCGTCTTTCAGGCGGCTATTTCTGCTCCCACGAGATCCCATGGAACACCGGGGTTGATTTTGTCGGCACAGCCATCAAACTTGCACTTGGCGAAACACCTGACCCCGAAGATATGGTCCCTTCCTTTCAAAAAGGTGTGGCTCAGCGTTACATTTTCCCCAAACCGGGAAAGGTGCTAGCAATTGAGGGAGTAGAAGAAGCTAAAACTATGGATGGTATCAGCATGGTTGAAATCCGCACTGCCGTGGGCGAAACTATTTCCCCTGCAACCAGCCATCCTGCCCGTGCCGGAGTAGTTATGGCCAGAGCTGAAACCCGGGGACAAGCTATCAAACAGGTTGAAGCGGCAGTTGCTGCCATTAAAATTATTACCACCTAGCCAAAATGAAAATTTTTGCCATATTTCATCTCAACCTCATGTTTTCCTCCATTCCCGGGGAGAGCCGTATGGAGGTCATCAAACGCTGCTATTGGCCCCTCTTAAGACTGGCGGAAAATGGCTTTCCCCTTGGCATTGAAGCTTCAGGCATCACCCTTGAAATCATCCGCGACCTTGATCCGTTATGGATCAAAATTTTCAAAACCATGCTCGATGAAGGCAAAGCCGAATTTATCGGTAGTGGGTACGGGCAGATCATCGGCCCACTTGTCCCCGCATCTTTGAACAAAGCAAACCTTGCTTTGGGAGTTCAGAGCGGTCAGGATATTTTAGAGACAACCCCGCAGATAGCCTTAGTAAATGAACAAGCATGGTCCGCAGGCATGGTCCGGCACTATCGCGAGGCCGGGTACAAAGCCGTGTTCATGGATTACGATAACCCCGCCCGCTACGCCGACTGGGCTGAGCATATTCAACATTTTCCACAGCGGGCTAAAGGTACCAACGGTGAATCCATCCCCGTAATCTGGAGCCGTTCCATGGTCTTCCAGAAACTTCAACGCTACGCCCATCGCGAACTGGAGCTGCCCGAATATCTTGATTACGTTGAGAATCTGGGAACAGGTGATGGATGGTTGCCCATCTACGGTAATGATGCTGAAATTTTCGATTTTCGCCCCCGCCGCTACAAAAACGAGGCTGTGCAGGAAGCGGAAAGTGAATGGAAATTGATCGGGCAGGTTTTCAGAATGCTGCGTGAACGCGGACATGATTTCCAACTGCCATCAGCGGTATTGAAAGGCCTTGATCACGAATCTGGCGGCAACGAGTTGGAACTTAGCTCGGCCTGCCAACCCATTCCGGTCAAGAAACAGAGCAAGTACAACATTACCCGCTGGGCATTGAGCGGACGCAACGACTTTCAGCTCAATTCCCTTTGCCGTGCAGTCTGCGACAATCTTGAACAAAAGTTCATTTTTTCTGATAACACAAAAGAAAAATGGCGGGAACTTTGTTTCTGCTGGTCCAGCGACTTGCGCACCCACATAACTGGAAAGCGTTACTATGAAGCACTTGCCAGACTTGAAGCACTGGCCCTTGAATCCAAAGCAACTGTTAGCGAAGCTGATTTTCAAGTATCAGGCACTCCGGCCCGTGACCATGGACGTATGCTTAAATTTGAGACCCAAAAATCTGTAGTGACTTTGAACACCGCCAAAGGGCTGGCCGTGCAAAAAGCTTCGTTTGCCTCCCATGAGAACGTACCGTCATTCGGAACCCTAGGGCATGGATATTTTGAAGAGATTGATCTTGGTGCGGATTTCTTTTCCGGGCACATCATAATGGAAGGGCCGGGCATGCCCAAAGACACGGATTTAGCACGGGTGACTCCACTCATTGACGAAAATGATGAGTTCACAACCGTATCCTGCTCCATCGACCTTTATCAAGGCATGCTTGATAAGGCTGTGCGTATTCATAAGGGCAAGGAACAGGTAGATATCTTATATCGTTTTGCCCTGGATTGCAGACCTCCGGGGTTTGCCCGTATCGGGCATGTCACCCTGCTCACTGCCGATATGGACGCTGAAAAACTTTTCTACTCCACCTGTAACGGCGGCAACGAAGAACACTTCCCTTTAGCCGGAATGACCTTTGATCATAGTGACAATATTTCATTCGCCGTGTCAGCCTCTCAGGGACTGGGCATGACTGACTCAAAAATAGTGCTGGGAGGCAGGGAGCGGGCCTTGGAGATCAGTGCGCTTTATCCTGAGCACGGTTTTGTAGGCATGGTCAAATGCAGGCAAGCCGCGCCTTCTCCTTTTGTGCGTGTGTTCTTTTCCATGCAGGAGATGGATGAGACCAGCCTGCGGGGATGCGGCCCTGACCCCAAATTCAATTTCAGCACCGGGTTCAGCATTAAACCCCGCCCCGGAATCATCCTCGGAGAAGAGTCATGACCCAAAAACGTCCCAAGCTTTCCATATCCATTCTCGACACCAAACGCATCACCCCGCTGGAATGGGACGGTTATCAGTCTTTTCCGACCATAACTGATGTAGACGGAGAACTATTGGTAGGGTTCCGCAGAGCTGTGAATATCAGCGAAGAACTGCGCCAGAGAATGGACCACGGCATGGCCGGAGATATTTACACCACCCGCTCAACTGACGGCGGAATAACTTTTGAGCGCCCAGAGCTGGTAATCAGTCACGCGCAGGAGCAAACCAACGAACATGACGCCCTTGTCACTCATTTAAGTGAAGGTAAGGTCCTGCTCATTTCACGCACGCATACATCAGAGCTGCGCCGCGACTTTTTTTCCCTAAGCACAGATGGCGGCAGGACTTTTTCAGACCGCCACCCCTTAGACCTTCCCGGCGGTGAATGGGCCTCATTCGGGCATTTCATCCCTGCCCTGGATGATGAAAAGATGTTTATAGGTTCATTCTACAATGGTCCGGGCTGCGGAACTTTCCGTTTAAATCCCGAGACTGGCGAAATATCGCAACAGGCATACATTTACGAATACTTCCCGGAATACCGACTTAATGAGACCTCAATTACTCGCCTGCCTTCCGGACGGATACTGGCCCTCATGCGTCAGGCACCCTGCATGGATGGGCTATTCAAAGCCTACTCTGACGATGACGGCAGAACATGGTCAACCCCGCGCCCCATCGGCTTATACGGGGAAGCTCCGTCCCTTAAAGTTTTGCCTGATGGACGGGTGCTGGCTATCTACCGGGGCATGATCCGCAAAAACCCAAAATGCCGAGTGACCCTCACAATCTCAACGGACGAAGGCGAAACATGGAGCCATCCCCAGACTCTGGCATGGTACAAAGGAGGACGATTCCACGGCGGTTACGGAGATCTGGCTGTTAATGATAAAGGACAGGTAATCGCAGTCTACTATATTTCACGTAAACAGGAGGCTCCTGTTGTGGAGCGAATGGTGTTTGAAATCACACCAGATAAGCACTAGAGTTCTAATTTTGATGCAAGCTTGAAAATCCCGTAGTTATGGACAGATAAGTCCATATATGCAAATATTGCTTAATTTTTTTATACCATTAACCATTTACCATTTCATAAGGGCGATCACATGATCTATTGGGTTTCCCCTGACATTATCCGAAATTGTTTACGCCATAAGTTAAAAATCACAGCACACACGGACTCTGTTCTTCACGGAGACTGGGATAAGGACATTGTCCCTTTTGAAGAAAAAGTTATTTTTTACGACTCATTCAAACAAAGACTTGCCGGATTTCCATGGGTGGAAACACCATACTACACAATCAATGTCAAAAATATTGAAAATGGTGAAGAAAAATGGGGATGTAGAACCTCAGAACAATTCCTTGAAAGATGTGAGAACCTTGAAAAGATATTCGCAGATATAAAGGAGTATGGCTTTCGTCAAGTTGGTATTGATGATTGCATATCGGTAGCAATAGACCGCGATGGACAGCTCCTTTTTTGCAATGGGAGACACAGATTAAGCTTCGCAAAGATACTTGGGATTCAAGCCGTACCCATCAAAATCATTGCAAGGCATCCACAGTGGCTGGCTATTCGTGAAGAAATAGCCCGTTACACTCAACGCCATGCAGGCAAAATTTATGCCCCAATAGATCACCCTGATTTTACGCACACACCTTCTTTTCACATGGGAAGATCATCACTCTTGATTGATCACATGATCCCTACAGGAGAAACTGTTCTAGATATTGGGTCCCATTGGGGATACATGCCGACTATTTTGGAAAGAATTGGTAAAAAATGTGTTGCTGTTGAACGAAGCCAAGAGGAATTATTTTTCATAAACAGATTGCAAAAAGCTAATGAAACATCATTTGAAATTGTTGATCAGGATATTTTCGACTACATCGGTGATGGAAAACAATTTGATACAGTCCTCGCTCTGGCAATTTTTCACCACTTCCTGAAGACAAAAGAATTGCACTCTTCATTGGCTTCACTCCTTCAATCATTACAGATGAAGGAGATGTTTCTGCTTACTCATCATACGAAAGAAAACCAAATGCAGAGAGCTTACGCTAATTACAATCCGACTGAATTTGCAGAATTTATTATTGAAAACTCATGTCTGGACACCTACCACGAAATAGCAGACTTCAGCGAAAGAAAGCTTCTACATATTTACCAAAAAGAGAATGAATCTCTTTACCCCCACGCAAAGAAAAGCGATGACTTCCGAATTATTTTTCTTGCATTTATCAATGCCACCTATCCGCAAATATTTAACAAAGTTAATGGACAGTTCAAAGGATTACAGGCCAATCACCCCAACAGTCATTGCATAGTAATTGGTAATGGCAATGATGAGATCGATACCTCCAAATACGATTTCGACTTCATTGACTTGCGGGAATACCCAGATGGTGCTGACCAAAAAGGCCCCATCGCAGTAGAAATTCTAAAACGCCTTTCTCCAGATATTATCTATATGAGGTACCCTGTTGCGGATGCTCATCTTGAATATTTGACTCGTAATTTTCCCAATATTATATTTGAACACCAAACTTTTGAATTGGAAGAATTGCAAAAATCAAATCCGAATATGTTTTTCAATGAGCTTGCTTTTGGCTCAACATGTATGCAGAGAGCATTAGGTGGCATAGGAGTAACAAACGAGATCACATGCTACGAAAGAAGAAGAGTTTCGAAGAAAAAACACTTTAGAAGCATAGGAAATGGTATTGATGCCAATTCCTTACCTCTATCAGCCAAGCCCTCATCTGTTGGAAAAATTCATGTGCTCCTGGTTGCAGATTTTCAGTTCTGGCATGGCTTAGACAGACTTATTTCAGGCTGCATCACCTCGCCAAAAATTGCAGATAAATTCAAATTCCATCTCGTTGGCTACGGCCCTGCGCTGGAGCAATCCAAAGAGCAGATTCAAGAGCATGGGTTAGAGAAGAATTTTGTATTCCATGGACATCTCTCTGCTGATGAAATTGACCCCATAGCAGATCTTTGCAGCATTGCGCTGGGAGTACTGGCTCCGTCGAGAAAATCCTTGTCTCAGACATCTGCACTGAAACATCGAGAATTCGTATTGCGCGGACTTCCGGTTGCTTTTGCGGGCGAAGACATGGACCTGAAACCCTCACATGAATTCTGCATGGCCTTTCCTGATGACGAAAGTCCAATTGACCTTAATGCGCTAAGCAACTTCGCTGAAAGATGCCAGGCGGTCCCGACAGTACGCCTTTTAGCCCGGGAATTCGCGATTAATAATTTGGATTGGAAAGCAAAAATGAAAACAGTCGCAGACCTTGCGTCTCTTGCATTGGCTTACACTAAAACAAGCTAACCATTTTTAGCCGTATATTATATACAGGTTTTCCAAAACGAGCCGAACATGACTGACTGCGAGAAGCTAGAATACGCTGTAAACCAAACAGCAAATACAGGTAAGCGTCCAAAAAACCTCTACAAAGCTGTTTTGGGCTATCTTAAAAACGATGGCGAATCAGAAATTCTAACCTCATGGGTAATGCAATCCCAGCTTGCGGATGGTGTGATTCTCCCGCCTTCAGATGGAGTTCCGTTTGTCTCTTTCATTGTGCCTTGTTATAACCATGCCGAATATCTTCGAGAGTGCGTGCTCAGCCTGCTTAAGCAGGATTTTAATGCCTTTGAAATTATCATCATCAACGATGGCAGTACTGACAATACTGACGAAGTTTCAACACAGCTTGAGCAGGAATTTCCCAAGCACCGCATCCGGCACGTTAATCAGGAAAACAGCGGGCTGGTCAGATCCAGAAACCGAGGCTGTACTATCGCCAAAGGGAAATACATCCTGCCCATCGATGCAGACGACATCCTCGCCCCGACCTTTCTAAGTAAAACAGTGGCAGTGCTCGAAGAGCACCCGGAACTATCCTATGTGAGCAGTAAAGCCCTTTTCTTCGGCCATTCCAACCTTATCTGGCCCAAGAATGATCTTGTTCCTTCAAATTTCTTTGCCACCAACCAGCAAACATGCAGCACTCTTTTCCGCAAATCCATGTGGAAAGAACTTGGTGGATATGATGAGAGCATGACTCGTGGCTATGAAGACTGGGAGCTGTGGATTAGAGCTACTAAGAACGGCTATATCGGAACCCAAATTGATGAGCCTCTGTTCTTTTATCGTCGCAAATCAGACTCAATGATCACAAACTCAAGGCAGAAAGACGCCGAGATCAAAGAACAGATTGTCCGCTTACATCCTGATATTTATGATGCTTCCAGAATCAAGAATTTCGAAAAGGAAATGCACTGGTCTAATTGGATTCCCCCCCAATTGGTCCGATCCGACTTTAAACTTCCCGCACAAAGCGGAGCTGAGCAGGAAGCTGACCATGAAATAGAGCAGCAACTTGAAAATCTAAAAAAACACATTCTGGGTTTAATGGCCCAAATTGATCCCCGGGTAAAAAAACATTTCCTGAAATCCGATGCTGGTAACGGTGAGCCTGAAAAGTTTGCAGCGTTGTATAAACAAATTGCAACACGGGTAGAAAAGCTTAACGCAGCCGGACAAAAAATCGGAGGAATCGATGTTGCGGCAGTACTACTCTCATTATACCCGCTGGAAAGAGGCAGCGTGCTCCTTTTCATGGACGCGCTCATCAAGAATGACGATTTTGCCACCTGCTACAGTGTCGGTTCGCTATACCTTTCTCTCTGGAATTTTGAAAAACACATTCTTGAACGCATGTCCCACAGCCTGTGCGGTCAGGCAGACCTGCCTGAAAACAACGAGAAGGCCCTTGGCCTACTTGAAGGGGCCACTTTGTTGGCACCGGATTATCGTCTGGCATGGATGAAGAAATTTGAACTACTGATTACCAATAAATTATACAGAGCAGCAGAGCGAACCGGAAAACAAGCTGCAGCTTTAGGCATTAAACTGCCGCCTGTGCCTCTTCCGGAATCTGCTAAATCCCAAAAAGAGGTAAAACACATCTGGTACGTCACCAATGCCTTCGGCTACATTGGTGGCGGCGTGAACGGGGTCTCACAGGCCAAATACATGACCTTGGGCAGCCTTCTTTCAAACGATGATCTCTGCAAAGTGACCATGGTCACACCGTTGACCGTCGCCCTGCCTGCCGGAATTGCAGAATTTTCACGCCAATACCATGTCCCGCGTGAACGGGAAGATGCTTCATGGCCCGACTTCATTGCAACAATCAGAGCGGAAGCCCAAACCCATCTCTGTATTAGCGACCAAAAAGAATTTAACGGAGAATGGCTACCCTGCCGCTTGCCGGAGGGGACTCCCGACCTGATCATTATCGAAGGCGTCAGAACCGAACCCCACGACTACCTGACCGGACTCGGGTTGAACTTTGACTGCCCGATGCTCTACATGCATCATAATTCACCATACCACTATTCCGCTGAAATAACCGACGAAGGATCGCTGCCGGTTATGCTTAAAAATCTTGAACAGTACACATACAACATCAGTGTTTCCCGCACCGTAGCTGAAGAATGGAAAAGCCTCCCCGAACAACGGGACAAGCAGTGGTTCAGTATCGTTAACTGCATCCGTGAGGATGAGGCAGCTGAAGTAAGCGCGCGCCCTGTTCAGGAGGTACGTCGCGAGATCGGCGTTCCCGAACATGAATTCATGATTCTGTGCCTTGCCAGCGTCCAGCATCGTAAGGGGCAGGATATACTCTTGAATCAAATGATTGAGATTCTTGCGGAAATTCCCAACGCACGGGTATTTTTTGTTGGCCCGGTTCTGCCGGACCGCGGCGGTGTGGACATTGTCGAAATGAGCAAGAACCAACCGTATTCAGACCGAGTGCATTTTGTCGGGGCCAAGGAAAATGCACTTGATTACATCTATGCCTGCGATCTCTTGGTTCTCCCTTCTCGTGAAGAAGCCTTACCGCTTTCAATTATGGAAGCAATGGCGCTGGGCAAAACATCGGTCGCTTCAGATGTATACGGCATCCCGGAAATGATCATTCACGATGAAACAGGTTTGATGTTTTCTTTGGAGAATCCCCAAGATCTGGCAAAACATATCATAAGGCTGGGCAAGGACAGTACTGAACGAGAAGAAATGGCCCGAAAAGCTAAAATACGCTATCGGGAAAATTTCTCAAGAGCACGGCATGCTGAAAGGTGGCGTGAGGTTTTGGGAAAAATTTTTGAGGGGGAATAAGGAATTCCCCCGCTATTTATAGCGTAAAAAAAGGAATAATGCTTAACGCACACCGGCTAAGATTTTCAGTGCTGTCATGCTGACCCGGCGATAATCAGAGTTTTGCATGAACTCATCAAGAAACCGGGCTCCTTTATCTGGATTAATCCCTGGCCTCAATGACCGCCCTTCAGACACAGCCGAATACTGAGCGTTCATACTATTCAACATATGGTGCCAGATGCCAATATCCACATAGGCTTCTGCGTGCTCTGCTGTTAGGTCAGAAAACTTCACCAGTAGCTCTATAATCTGTTTACGTCCAACAGCCATCGAGGGAGACCACTCAGGAGTGTTCATCAACGCAAACAATGTTTGTTTGTTCCAATTAAAAATTGGGTCCAAATTTTGTTGAAAAAGCACCAGTAGTTCATCTAGTTTTTTAAATTTTCCATGTAGCACAGCAATACAGCAAGGAAAAAATTCAGATCCAATATAACGTGCAGGCATATTAGGAACTTCTGAATACATAACTTTCCACAGGTCGGTTTTGCTAACGCTATATTGAGTGGACATTCCCTCAGTTATGTAACTATTCAACCTTTCCAGAGCCGAATCATGCAGTCTCTCAGGAGTATTTCGTCTTGCCATAGCAACAATTTTACCACTGGGACCATTCTGATTGAGCTGGAAAGCGACTCTTTCACCAAAAACCCCTGCATAGCCTTCTTCTTGCTCAATAAACTCAACGCATCGGGCAAGACCTTCTAAGATAAGAAAATCATCATCACCACAAAAAATAGTATAAGGAGTACGCACCAACTCCAGCATCGCACCAAAGCACTCGCCATCATGGGCATACTCCGCAGTTGGATAATAACCATATCTCAGGGACAAGTTCTTTCCATATTTCTTTACAGCATCCTCTACTTTCTTTCTATTTTCATCATCGCTGGAATCGCCAATGATAATGTCTCCTGAAAAGCCTGTTTTTGAATAATATTGGAGATACCTAACAATAAAATCAGGGCGATTCATAGTAGGAGTTACAATTGTAACAAGGCTGCACAGCTCTTCTTTCTTTTTTTCGCCAAATTCAACACCCATTATTTCTCCTAGAATTAAAACTAAGTATAACTTGTCATACGACCTAAATGCATGACAACACAGGCATACGCCATTTCCCTTTTAGAACCGAACAAAATAGAATAAAAAAGACAAAAATGGCTAATGCGACACCATCATAGCCCTCATTAAATAACTCTGCTTAAAAATCACTACAAATCTAAATCCCAGTCAATGCATCTGTCACCAAAACGCTCTACAAACCTTTTTATATCACTGGACACAATCGTACTAAATTCCTTCCGCTCCTCTTTTGATAACTCTTTAACAGGCTGAACATGTCGATTATTTCGCCATACATCATATGTTCTGACCCAAGTTGGGATTATGAGCTTATGCAACACTTTCTCCCCTAACCCTTCTTCAATAAACCGTTTGCGCTCATTGTTTGACAATGCAAACCATGATTTATGCGGACAGCATAAGGAGATGAAAAGCAACGATAATTTTCGGCGTTGGCAGCTTCATACCACAAACTGAAATCCTGCTCATCAGGATTCAACACACTGGCTGCAGCCAATTGCTTTTGGGCTAAGTTATACTTACCTTTTGCGATAAGATCCTTTGCAAGTTGAAAATGCTCACGCCAGCTTTTATTGCCGGCAAAAAAATGTGATGTATCTCCAATAGCCTCAGCGGAATTACTTTGTTCAATTAAATCTTTTTCGTTCCGTTTTAAATTATCAACGAAAACATCGTAACTCTTCCTATGGCCTTCAGCCTCAGCTACAAACTGTTTTTTCTCCTTGGTAAGAGCATCAATTATTTTTACTTTTTCTCCTACAGTATTCAAAAAATGATGACTCAGAACTTTATTCTTTCTAACTTCTCCTGCGAGATCTTCTTTCAAAGTGCGCAGAATGGTATTTGTAACTTCTGACTCTAGTGGGGAAGGTAACAGGTCTTTTGCTTTGAGCAAATCTACAATAGCATTTTGAATTTCATCAACAGATATCTGCGAAAGATTAAATATTAAAAAATAATCAGACTGTTTATCTTTCGAGGCTGTATTATCTCCAGCATCATCTTCCAACAACTCAATTTCAATGCAACTAGCTTTTTTTGACCTTTTTTTTCCTAATTCAGATGTTGAAGAAGCAACAGCAACGAAACCTGGTCCATATAAATTCTCAACAATATTCTGAACATAATCTGAAAAAGAATTTTCAGATAAGGACCAAGGTTTATTCTCTTTAAACACAAAAGAACAATAGCCATTATTGCGTAAGTATACTTGAAGGGCAGAAACTAATTGATTGGCTGCAGGGAGAGACTTGCAGTTAACCCATAGCAAAACATCAGGACTCGCATTTCTATTTGCTAAATCTTGTTTTATTTGACTTTTCACTCTAGACCTCATGCAAAAAGGAATTCACCTATAGACGAATTTAAAAACACCAACACCACCTTAGAAGTCCATCTTATTGTTTAATCTTTCTTAAAGTGACAGTTCCTTATTCCACCGTCAAGGCACCCTCCCCAGTTGCGCACATAACCAGGCAGCAACTCTATTATAATTAACTTTTAAGGAACTTAACCATCTCCCTCACTCTCTTTGATACTTCAAAGTTTATCTTGAAAATTCATCGCAAAATTCCAAAACCTTACTGAAATCCATAGTATTCCGGACTTAAGCATGATAATTTTAATGGTTACTAAAACAAATTCAATGCCAAATGAAACACACCTATACTCATAAAGAACATTTTATCCTCATGATCGAAATCCAAAAATTAATAAAAAGATTTCCCGTTTTAACTGATCTCAACCCCCAAATAGGATTGGCAACTGAACGACTCATCAAATATGCAAAAAACAATGGAACTATATTCACCTGCTGCAATGGTGGTTCAGATGCTGATGCTGAGCACATTGCCGGGGAACTTATCAAATCATTTACACGCAAAAGGCCTCTACCAAAAACTGAGCTTAACGCTCTGGAATCACTGGGTGAGGCTGAAGCAGCACTGGCAGCCAATCCGCAAAAAGGAGCAAAGACTATACTTCTTTCCGGGCGCGATGGCGGTAAACTGGCAACAATATGTGATGTAAACATCATCGTCCCAGAACAGGAAACATATATTATACAAGAGCTGCACCTGCCTATTTACCATGCAATATGTCTCGAAGTGGAGCGACAACTTTTTCCTGAACCAACGAATTGACATAAACTCAGCAATAACTGAACAATAGCAGGCATGCCAATATCCCACCTCTTCATAGCAGAAGTCTCCAGCAACCACGCCTGTGAGCTTGAACGGTGCTTCCAATTTATAGACACGGCCTCTCGCATTGGCTGCGGGGCAGTAAAATTTCAATTATTCAAAATTGATGACTTGTTTGCACCGGAAATTCTGACCCAAAGCGCCGCACATCGGGACCGCGAAGAATGGGAGTTACCGGAATCTTTCATCCCACAAATAGCAGAACGTTGCCGGGAACAAGGAATTCTCTTTTCTTGCACTCCCTTCTATCTTGGTGCGGTTGATGTTCTGACGCCGCATGTGGATTTTTTCAAAATAGCCTCCTACGAACTGCTCTGGACTGACTTGCTTGAAAGATGTGCTGCCAGCGGCAAGCCTGTGGTTCTTTCCACAGGGATGGCGACAATGGATGAAATCAGCACAGCAGTGGAAACTCTTCGCTCTGCGGGGTGTATTGACCTGACACTTCTACATTGTGTATCTGGCTATCCCGCTCCTGTTGAACAAGCTAATTTAGCTTCCATGCAAACTTTGAAAAAGAAGTTCAATTGCAAAATTGGTTGGTCTGACCATACAAAGAGTGAAGCTGTCATCCACCGTGCAATCCATAAATATGACGCTGAGATGATAGAATTTCATCTTGATCTTGATGAAGCTGGAGCAGAATACAAATTTGGACATTGCTGGCTACCGGATCAAATGGAAAAAGTAATCAAGAACATCCGCAAAGGATTTACTGCTGACGGCGACGGAATCAAGAAACCTGTTGAAGCTGAACTTTCCGACCGGGATTGGCGAGCTGATCCGACTGATGGTCTCCGCCCCTTAAAATCAATAAGAAAGACATGGAAAGCAGAATAAATGGCCAGTGTGGACAATAAAATTAAAACTATTTCCGAGCTCGCTGAAATCTCTGAAGAGCTGCGCGCAAACGGCAAACGTATCGTGCTTTGCCATGGTGTCTTCGACCTGCTGCACATTGGGCACATCCGCTATTTCAATCAGGCCAAAGAGCACGGCGATGTGCTGATCGTCACCCTGACCCCGGACCATTACGTAGACAAAGGACCGGACCGCCCGGCCTTTACCGAAATACTGCGTGCCGAAGCCCTCGCCTCTCTTGGTGAGACTGATTACGTTGCCATTAATGAATGGCCCACTGCCGAGGAGACGCTACGCGCAATCCGCCCCCATGTATACGCGAAAGGCGATGAGTTCAAAAATATCGACAACGACCCGCTGGGCAAAATCGGTAAGGAAGCAGATGTAGTCCGCGAAATCGGGGCCGAACTGGTTTTCACCTCGGACATTGTTTACAGCTCTTCCAATCTGATCAACCGTTACCTGAACCGCAACAGTGAAGAACTGGACGAATACCTGAAAATGTTCCGTAAACGTTATCGGCTTGATGACGTGCTTGATCATCTGGAACGTATGCAGGATCTCAAGGTGCTGGTTATCGGCGATACCATTCTTGATGAATACCAAATAACTTCCACGCTTGGTAAATCTTCCAAAGACCCAATCCTCGCACTTAAATACCAATCCTGTGAGCTTTATGCCGGGGGCGCACTGGCGGTAGCCAACCACGTAGCCGACTTTGCCGGAGAAGTAACCCTTATGACCATGCTCGGCGAAAAAGAGCGGCACGAAGACTTCATCCGCGAGAAGCTTAATGCCAAAGTTGAGACACACTTTTTCACCCGTCCAAACGGGCCGACGACTCTTAAGCGCAGATTCATTGACAGCTATTCCCTGAACAAAGTCATGGAAATCTATGTCATGGATGACAGTCCTTTGCCGGAAAGCGTTGAGCAGGAAATCTGCACCGGATTGGAAGAAATCATTTCAGGTTACGATCTCGTGCTCACTGCCGACTTCGGGCATGGCTTGATCAGTCCGGCGGTAGTTGATTTACTGGTGGAAAAAGCCCCATATCTCGCGGTGAACACCCAAGCCAACGCCGGAAACCGAGGTTTCAATACCATCGGCAAGTACCCTCGCATGGACTTTTTCTCGCTGGCTGAACATGAACTGCGCCTTGAAACCCGCGACCAGATTAATGAACTGCGTCCCTTACTGATTGAAACCGGCGATCGCTTGAAAACTAAAATTTGTCTGGTAACTCAAGGCAGCCGGGGGTGCTCGCTCTACAACCCAGCCAGCGAATTTGTGCGCATTCCATCTTTCCAGTCTAATGTTGTTGACCGTGTGGGAGCCGGGGATGCGCTCCTTTCTATTTCCTCTATGGCGGCATGCATGGGCCTGCACGAAGAACTGGTCGGTTTTCTGGGAAATATTGCCGGGTCACTAGCAGTACAGATTATGGGTAATGACCGGGCCATCGACAAGCAGTCCATGCGCAAATACATAACCGCGACCATGAAATAAAATGAGCAGCAAATACCACCAATTTGACCGCAACAGGCTTAAAGTACAGCCCCTTGCTAAACGCAAAAGCCTGATTGATACCGGATTGATCGAAACACCCGAGGCAAGCGCGGAAGTGCACCCTTCGATTGCAGCCATAGCCAAAGAGCTTGCTGCGGCGCGAGGCAGGGGCAGTGCGAGAGTTCTCATGATCGGAGCTCATGTAATCCGCTCCGGTATGCAGCGTTACCTTTTCGAACTTATGGATCAAGGGCTGATCAGCAGCATTGCGGTGAACGGAGCCTGCGCCATTCATGATTTTGAATTCGCTCTACTCGGTCAGACCACGGAATGCGTAGCCACCTATATTTCGAGTGGTCAGTTCGGACTCTGGCAGGAAACCGGGCAGCTCAATGAGATCGTCTCCAAAGGCAATGTACAAAGGCTGGGATTCGGCGAAGCTGTTGGCAAATACATTTCTGAAAACAAACTGCCGCATGCGGAAATCAGCCTCTTTGCCAAGTCATATGAACTGGGTATCCCGGTGACTGTCCATGCCGGGATCGGTTATGATATAACCCACGAGCATCCCAATTGCGACGGCGCAGCTATCGGTGAAGCCAGCTATCGTGATTTCCTGATATTTGCCGGTCAACTGGAAAACCTCGAACACGGGGTAGTTATGAACTTCGGCAGTGCCATTATGGCACCTGAAATCTACCTCAAGGCATTAGCCATGGTCCGCAATGCGTCAGCAACCCCGATCAGCAATTTCACAACCTTAGTATGCGATTTGCATGATCTGCCCGAACAGGTAAACAGCGAAGCTCCCAAGAGCGACGCTCAATATTATTTCCGGCCTTGGAAAACCATGCTGGTACGCACTGTGGCGGATGGGGGCAGGAGTTTTTATGTCCGGGGATTTCACAATCAGACAATTCCCCAGCTCTGGACAGCGACTAAAAACATTTAAGCAGCGGACAGATATTTTGTGGAATAACCATACGCAAAGATTACAGAATTGCCTCAGTTCCATTGAGGTAAGCGGAGCCAATAATACTCCCGGATGTTGCCCGGAAGGTTGTGATCAGGCTTTTTCCGTCTGGAAAGGCATGACCGAAGAACTCCGTGATCAGGGCAAAATAATCTACCTCATCGGCAACGGAGCCAGTGCATCCATGGCCAGCCACTTTTCTGCAGACCTTGCAAAAAATGCCTACGTGCATACGCAGGTTTTTACCGATCTGGCACTTATTACCGCCCTTGCCAACGACATCTCTTACGATCAGGTCTTTGTGGAACCGCTCAAACGTAGGCTGACTAAAAATGATATGCTGGTAGCCATCAGCAGTTCCGGAAACTCCCCAAACGTACTCAATGCCTGCCGCTTTGCAGCAGACACAGGGGCCTCTGTGATCACACTGAGTGCCATGTCTCCACAGAACAATCTGCGCGCTATCGGCGATATCAATTTCTGGCTGCCAGCCGAGACATACGGCATGGCAGAAACCGGGCATTCCTGCATCCTCCATTACTGGATGGATTCAGTTTCCATTCCCACTCCGTAAGGAATCTTCATGAGTGACAATTTACGTATTGACTCCCACAAGCTGCACCTACATCCGAACAGGGTTGCCAAATGGTTGAATGGCGAGAACATAGGTCCCATCTTCATGGAAGTAAGCCCCAGCGGAGCCTGTAACCACCGCTGCCGTTTCTGCGGCTACGACTTCATGAATTACGCTCCCAAATATCTTGACCTTGAAATCTATCGCCGGCGCATCCCCGGCATTGCCGTCGGCGGAGTAAAAAGCATTATGTTTTCCGGCGAGGGCGAACCGTTCATGAACAAAAATTTCACTGAAATCTGTCTCGCCACCCTTGATGCCGGGATTGATGTAGGCATCACCACCAACGGGGCGATCATGCAAGCAGACAGACTGCGCCCCATGCTGGACCGACTTTCATGGATCAAGGTCAGCTGTAACGGTACAACCCCCGGTTCATACGACTCCGTGCATCGTGGCCCCCAAGGTGATTTTTATAAAGTTATGCAGAACCTTGAAGACGCTGTAACCATGCGTAAGGAAAGCTACTCCGAGTGCACCCTCGGCCTGCAAAGTCTGCTGCTGCCTGAAAATGCAGGGGAGATGAAAGACTTAGCCCTGCGCTGCCGCGATATGGGCCTTGATTACATGGTCATCAAGCCCTATTCCCAGCATCCGCAAGGAATCACTAAAGAATTTGACGGCCTCACTTACGAAGAGTTTAAGGAATTAGGAAAAGAGTTGCGTGAGATTTCTTCGTCCTCATTTAACGTAATTTTCCGTGAAAAAACCATGGACCGTTTGCAGGAACATGAACGCGGCTACGAAAAGTGTTATGCCCTGCCCTTCTGGTCTTACATGGATGTTGATATGAATATCTGGGGATGCGGAATTTATATCGGTGACGAGCACTTTCATTACGGTAATCTCACCGAGTTGAATTTCGAGGAACTTTGGGCCGGAGAAAAACGTATGCAGTCCCTTAAGTGGTGTAATTCTAAACTTGATCCTTCCACCTGCCGTGTGAATTGCCGCATGGACAAGATAAATTCCTATCTCTGGGAACTTAAAAATCCCGGCGATCATGTAAATTTTATTTAAGAGGAAGTTGATGCGCTGCGCGCTTTTGTTAATCGCATTTGGAATCCTTAATAAGGGTTAGCTTTATGCTCGTCGGTATTGACCTTGATAATACCATCATACGCTATGACAATTCCTTACATGGGATTGCAGTAAAGCTAGGTTTGCTTTCCGCTGATACGCCGAAGGTCAAAAGGTTAATCCGCGATAAAGTGCGTTCAAAGCATAGCGATATTGAGTGGCAAAAATTGCAAATTGCCATTTACGGCACGCATGTGGATCGGGCGGAATTAATGCCGGGAGTCTGGAATTTTCTGCGTGGTTTGAAGGAGCGGAACATAAAATTTAAGATTGTAAGTCACAAAACCCGCTATCCAAATTACGGAAACAGCAAAGTTGATCTACGCGCCTCGGCAATAGAATTTTTGCGCCAACATAATTTTTTCTCTGCTACCGGACTGGCCATGAGTGAGGGTGATGTGTTCTTTCTGCCTACCCGGATGGAAAAAATTTCAGCTATCCGTGAACTGGGCTGCTCTCTCTTTATCGATGATCTTAAGGAACTTTACCTCGAACCTGATTTTCCACCACAAACAACCAAGATACTTT
The DNA here is from genome assembly GCA_002340305.1 of Desulfovibrio sp. UBA2564. GTDB lineage: Bacteria > Desulfobacterota > Desulfovibrionia > Desulfovibrionales > Desulfovibrionaceae > Maridesulfovibrio. Next base: position 7,468 of record DDLU01000235.1, on the reverse strand, counting down.
TTTCAGAAGAACGAAATCTTAATTTACCAGATGTAACCGTGCTGTCAGACTTTACCCAAATCAGTAATTTTCTTTTCAAGGGGATTGAGGATGGTCGATTCTGATCCCAAAGAACTCATCCGCACTCTGACCGAAGAAAGCCCGCTCAAAGCCGAACGCATCCACGCCGGACGCAACAGCCGGGTGTTCCGCGTAGACTGCGATTACGGACAGAGTCTTCTAGCTAAGTTCTACATTCAGCCTACAGCAGACGGGCGCAGTAGATTAAAGCAGGAATGGTCGGCCCTGCTCTTCATGACTGAATCGGGGATAAAAAATATTCCCCGCCCGATAGGATTTGACGAAACTCTTCAAGGAGCAGTCTACTCTTTCATCCCCGGAAGTCCTGTTAGCGAAATTTCAAAGCAGGACATTTTCGAGGTCATCAAATTTTTAGCCAAACTCAAAAAGATTTCCAATTTGCCGCAAGCAGTAAAGCTGCCCCCTGCCGCTGAGGCTTGCTTCTCACCCGCCACCTTGGTGGAAAACATCAGGCAAAGACTTAACAAGCTGCGGGCACTGCCTGCCAATGACGAGCCTTACCTGCGCATGCATTCATTTTTGGAAGGTCAATTTTGTTCTGAATTTGAAAAATGCATCAGCAATGCAAAACATAATTTTCCCGGCGAATCATGGAAAGAAGTTCTCCCGCAAAAATTCAAGACACTCAGCCCTTCAGACTTTGGATTTCACAATGCCCTGCGTACTGACAACGGACTTGCCTTTGTTGATTTTGAATACTTCGGCTGGGATGACCCGGTTAAAATGGCATCTGACTTCCTGCTGCATCCGGCTATGAATTTAAACATGCTGCAAATGCAGACCTTCTTTTCCGCTATGGCAGGTATCTTTGGAGATGACGGGCACTTCATGCTCCGTTTCAGAACTTACCTGCCCCTCTTTCGCTTGAAGTGGTGTATAATCATGCTCAATGAATTTATAAACCAGCATATTAAACGCCGTGAATTTGCCGAAGGAGAGGTGCAGCGTACTGGGCTGCGTGCGCGTCAACTTGAAAAGGCTGAAAATTTCCTTAATAAGGATAAAGATATACTGACCGCGTTAAATTTGCGGAACTAATATATTGGAGAAAAACTTTGGACCAACGCTCTAAACAACTCAGAAAAAAAATCGTGGATGTCCTTCATCACGCCGGACGCGGACATATCGGCCCGTCCATGTCTTTGGTGGAAATACTGCGCGTGCTTTATGATTCAGTTTTAAAGTACGACCCAAGTAATCCGCAGCTGGCGGAAAGGGACCGTTTTATCCTAAGCAAAGGACACGGATGTCTGGCCTTGTACGTACTGCTGGCAGAAAAAGGTTTTATCAGCGAGGAAAAGTTATTCAGCTTCTGTTCCTTTGACGGACTGGTTGGCGGACACCCCACAGCCAAAACTCCGGGAGTAGAATTTGCCACCGGAAGCCTCGGGCACGGCTTATCACTGGCGGTGGGTGTTGCTGCCGCTCTTAGGATCGACAAGTCTGAAAGACGCGTTTTTACCGTACTCGGCGACGGGGAATGCGGCGAAGGTTCAGTGTGGGAAGCTGCCATGAGTGCATCACGCCAAAGACTCTCAAGCCTGACCGCCATTATTGATTACAACAAACTTCAATCCTACGGTCCCACTGAAGAGATTTCCGGACTTGAACCCATGTCTGCTAAATGGAAAAGCTTTGGCTTTGCAACGCGTGAAGTTGACGGTCACGATGTAGACGCGCTTGAAAAAAACTTCGCCGAACTGCCCTTTGCGCAAGACAAACCATCCGCCATCATCTGCCACACGGTCAAAGGCAAGGGCATCCCCTTTGCCGAAGGCAATCCCAACTGGCATCACAAAACCAAAATGTCCGCCGAAGACCACGCCCGGATGATCAACAGCATCGAGGATTACAATGCGTAAAGCTTGTCTGGAACAGGTCTATCAACTGGCGAAAAAGGATGAACGGGTTGTCTTTGTAGGCTCCGATCTCGGAGCTGGCACACTATCCCATTTTCAGGAAGAGATGCCGGAACGTTTTTTCATGGAAGGTATTGTCGAAGCGCACGCCGTGGGCATGGCTTGCGGGATGGCTCACGAAGGCAAGGTGGTCTATGTAAACACCATCCAGAGCTTTCTGACCCGCCGCTGCTACGAACAGTTGGTGCTTGATGCCTGCCTGCATAATTTGAACGTACGCTTCATCGGCAATGGAGCAGGTCTGGTCTATGCTCCGCTGGGTCCCACCCACTGGGCGACCGAAGATATTTCCATCCTGCGGACCATCCCCAATCTGACCATACTTTCCCCGGCGGATGCAGAAGAAATGAATAGACTGATGCCGCTCACACTTGATCACCAAGGACCGATTTTCATTCGTTTAGCAAAAGGCTACGATCCCATCGTAACCAAAGAAAAGAGTTTCGAACTTGGCAAAGCCTACTCTTACCGTGATGGTAAGGATGTATTGCTGATAGGCTGCGGAGTAATGCTGGGCATCATGAAAGAGGCTGAAGAAATTCTGGCACAGGCTGGAATCGAAGCATCCATCCTGCATCTGCCGACCATCAAACCGCTGGACAACGAGGCTATAATTTCACGGGCCGGTACAACACGGGCAGTCATCACCGTGGAAGAAAACACCACCCTTGGAGGTCTCGGCAGCGCAGTAGCGGAAATCCTCGCTGAAGCCTGTCTGCCCAATCCACTACGCATGAAACGAATCGGCCTGCCGGATTCCTTCAGCGGAAACTACGGCTCACAGTTGCAGCACTTTGCACACAACGGGCTGACAGCAGAGAACATTGTAACAGAAGCAAGAAAACTGCTTACCTAGACAATTGGGCATACCATGATCCGACTTTCACCACACATGGCATATAACCTCAAAAAGGACCCCAAGCGACTGGCCTTTGTGCTGGCCCGTTATTCTTTCGCGGCCCAGATGACCGCCAACTGTGCCAGCGTTCTTGAACTGGGCTGTAGCGAGGGCATCGGTGCTTCAATGCTGCATGGAGGCATAAAACCATACCTCGGACTCGATCTTGACACCCCGGCAATTGAGGCAGCCCGGCGAAACTTTGCCAGCGAAACGGTTAGATTTAAAAATGCCAATTTCCTGCATATGGATGAAGGCAGATTTGAAGCTGTTGTCAGTCTTGATGTGGTCGAGCATATTTCCAAAGGAGCTGATGAAGCGGCATTCTTCCAAGCGGTAAGTGACAACATCACTGACAACGGTGTTTGCGTAATCGGCACTCCTAATGAGACCAGCACACCTTATGCCTCCCCGGAAAGCATGCGTGGACATGTGAATATGTTTGATGCCGTCCGGCTGAAATCAACAATGGAAGACCATTTCAAAAACGTTTTCATATTTTCCATGAATGACGAAATGGTACATACCGGATACGCACCCATGGCCCACTATTTATTCGCTGTGGGCTGCAATAAAATAATATAGAAGTAGTCATGACAAATTCTACAGTAAATCCGGAAAAATGCTGGGCCGAAATGATCGATGAATTTGGTGATGACCACAGTCCGCTGACTCCAAAACTGGCGCAAGCATTTGCAGCAGCCCCATATGGTTTAATGGAACAGGTTTCTTGGTTCAAATTTGCCGGTAAGATGATTGGCAGAAGGGACCTGGTAATGGTTTATGATCATCTGGAGGGACTGGGTGGTTGGACCGTTGCTTACGAAACGGGTCCAACGGTTGCAATCCTTAATCAGCTCGATCCATTGGATGAAATCCGCAAGGCCTGGCCTGATGAAAAGATTCTCTTTGAAAACCATGATGAAATCCTGCGCTCAACTAGAAATGAATTTGACGGCATTGTTCGCTTTGACGCAGCTGATTCGATTATCGAAGCAGAGTGGGAATATTTCATCGCAGACAGTGCAGCCATGCTGAAAGAAGGCGGATCGTTTGTCGTAGGAATTAAAAATGAACTAAAATTCATCTTTATAAAAAAGATAGCGAAAGAACATTTCAACCATGTCTTTGAATTCGGCAAAGGGCAGCCGCATCCAGTACTTACCCCGGCAAATATAAATATCATTCTGGCCTGCTAAAAGGATCACCCATGGGAAATCTACTCAACATCATTACCCCGCTGCATACCTCCACAAAGCGCGAATATCTGCCACGCATGATTGATGATAAAGTGCAGTGTATGCTCAAGGCCAGAGAATATGAATTTGATTACTGGGACGGGGACCGCCGTTTCGGTTACGGATGCTACCGCTACATAGATGGTTATTGGGCTCCTGTGGCTGAAAAATTAATCAAAACCTATGGATTGCAGAAAGGAGCACGCGTTCTTGATGTGGGATGCGGTAAGGCTTTCCTGCTTTATGAACTGCATAAGCTGGGTATGGAGGTGCATGGTTTTGATATCTCCCGCCACGGCCTTACAGACGCAAAGGCTGAAATCAAAGAGAACCTGTTTATCCATCGGGCGGAAGAACCTTTCCCATTTGCTGACGGCGAATTTGATCTGGTCATTTCCATCAATTCCCTGCACAACCTTCCGGTCTTCAACCTCAAAAAAGCACTGTCAGAAATGGAGCGCGTGGGGCGCAATAAATATTTATGCGTAGAAAGCTTCCGCAATGAGCAGGAATTGTTTAATCTCCAGTGTTGGGCTCTGACTTGCGAGTCCTTTTTCAGTAAAGATGAATGGGAATGGCTTTTCAGAGAATTCAATTTTTCCGGCGACTACGAATTTATCTATTTTGAATAAACGGGGGACGACATGCAGCTCTATACCAACCTGAAAATTTTCCATTACCAGCATAAGCTTGATTCTCTGCCCCCGGAATCCCAAAAAACGAAAGCCCCCTTACACATTCGTATCAAGCCAACAAATGCCTGTAACCACAGTTGCAGCTATTGCGCTTACCGCAATCCCAGTTTGCAATTAGGGCAGGATATGTCCATTGCCGATCGCATCCCGGCAGCAAAAATGCGTGAAATCGTCAACGACTGTATTGAGATGAAGGTTAAAGCCGTAACTTTCAGCGGTGGAGGGGAACCGCTCTGCTATCCCCAGCTTGCAACATCAGCGCGCACCCTTGCCGAAGGCGGGGTCAGTATTGCCACCCTGACTAACGGCGGCCTGTTACAAGGTGAAGTTGCAGAAGTTTTCTCTTCCATGGGTACATGGATCAGAATTTCCATGGATGGCTGGGACGGTCCCAGTTATTCCCGCTTCCGCTCGGTTGCTGAAGATGAGTTTTCCAAAATCATGACCAACATTGCGAAGTTCAAAAAGCTCGGTGGTAAATGCTTTCTGGGTGTCAGCTACGTAATCAGTCGTGACAATGCCAATCATGTTTATGATATGGCCCGCAAACTCAAAGATGTCGGTGTCGATAGTATCAAATTTTCCGCCTGTGTGGTCAGCAATGACGGACATGAAAACAACCGCTACCACGCACCAGTTTTCGGCGGCATCAAAGAACAGACTCAGCGGGCAAAAGACGAACTGCACGGGGACGGATTCGAAGTCTTCGATGCCTATCACGAAGTGGATGAAAATTTTGCAAAGAAATACGATTGGTGCCCCTATCAGCAGATTCTGCCCGTGATAGGTGCGGACCAACGGGTCTATTCCTGTCAGGACAAAGCCTACAATCTTGATTGCGGCATGCTTGGATCCATCAAGGATGTAAGCTTTAAAGAATTTTGGTTCAGCAACCGAGACAAATTCTTCAAGATGAATCCTGCTGAACATTGCAACCACCACTGTATTTCCAATGGCAAGAACATGCTGATTCACGATTATTTAAATGCCAATCCCGACCACCTTCCTTTTGTCTAAATAGGACTACAATTCATGAAAATTCTGGTTATCGGGGATGGAGCACTAGGCAATGCGGCTGCACATCAAGCACGCAAATCCGGGCATGAGGTATCCCAGACATCGCGAAAAGATAAGCAGCTGATTCAATTCGACCTTAAAAATGAACAAAAGTTCATTAATATTCCCAAGACAGACTGGGCAATAATTGCAACAGGGATATCAGGTTACAAAGAATGTGAAGACAATCCTGAATCACGCCTGATCAACGTAGAACGGACGGTCGATCTTTGTCGGCAGCTGCTTGAACAGGGAACAAAGATTCTTTTCCCGTCCAGTACTGCTGTTTTCGATGGTAAAACAGCTTTCGTAAAACCAAATACTCCAACTTCCCCGGAGACTGAATACGGACACCAGAAAGCCGAGGTGGAAAATTTCCTGCTCCAATATCCAGATCAGGCAGCCATAGTACGCCTGACCAAACTTTTGGCCTGCGACACAACGCTCATTACAGACTGGCTAAAAAAGCTCGCAGCTCATGAAGATATTACCCCGTTCAGGGATTTAACTATCGCCCCGGTGCTATTTGAAGATGCTGCCCTTGCCTGTTGCAGAATCATGGAAAACGGGGGGGGTGGAATATTTCACTGCTCCGGTCCGCAGGAAATCAGCTACCTTGAATTCGGACACTTGCTCTGCAAAAAGTCCGGATTTGATTGCACCCTCATCAAACCTGCCAGCTGCAAAAATTTTCTGGATTATTGCCCAAAGCACTGCGGCCTTGACTCCACCGCAACCGAAAAATTCATAGAGTTCAAATTTCCCGTCCCGGAACAAATCATAGCGAAACTGATTTAAATATTTTGTCTCATCACCGGAGAGATCATCGATCAAACCTGTCTGAATTGTCATATCACAAACATTACCCCATTCGCGGGCTTAAACGCAGGGAGGCGGACATGATCCGTTGCAGTATAGGTAAGTAATAAAGCATAAGAAAAGACCTGCCCTTACAAATGAACAGGTCTTAAAATCAATAATCAGAATCCCAAAATTATCTGCGCCCTTTCTTGCCTCCGCCGCCAGCACCGACGCGAACAAGAGACGGACCGCCATGGCGATGACGGTGGCGGTGTTTGCGCTTAGCTACCAAAGGCAAAAACAGCAGCGTTCCGATTGCTCCGAAGAGAGCAAGTCTGGCTAAAGTACTCATGCTGTTTCCTCCGCAGTTTCTTCAGTTTCCTTGGAAACAAGTGCGCCACCCTTTTCACGGGCCTGATCGACCAATGACTGCACGTCTTCCTTGATTCCTTCGTACTGCTTTACGGTCCAGTCTTTGGCCTTCAATCCGGCTTTAGCAGCGCAAACTGCTGCGGGACGGACCTTTTCAGACTTCAAAGCATATCCAGCCAGAACTCCGGCAGTGGCACCAGCCGCAAAAATTACTATTCTTCCAAGAGCCATAATGACCTCCTATGGTTTCAGTATTAGTTACAGTCTATACCCCGCAAAATTTGCGCGCAAAGCCTGAATACAAATATCACTTTCAATTTTACGCGGTCCACCTCTTTTCACCATACACGCAGTCGTCAGCATTCTTCCATTGCCGGACCACTCAGCGTGCTCTTTCTGCAAAACAAG
>DDLU01000167.1 GCA_002340305.1 Desulfovibrio sp. UBA2564 | reverse complement strand
ATGGCAGGCGGCGATCACCTGCATTACGGTGTTATTTGTAATGGTATCCCGGTCAATCCAATTGAATGGTGGGATGCCCACTGGATCAAAAACAATATCAGCAGCAAACTGAAGTAAATCCACCTACAACAACTTACCCAAAAGGCCCGCAATATCTCACGATATTGCGGGCCTTTTGGGTTTTCTTTAAACTCTCTATAAATGACTACTCAGGCGTTTTACTGCGAATACCGCAAAGAATAAATCCTGCCAGAATCGCTGTGATGGGAGCAACCATCACCAAACCTACACTCCCCACCAATGTACGGAAAATTTCGGCAGCCACGAGTTTAAAATTAAGCATGCGGGTAAACGAAGTCCCTTTAGTTACAAAAAGCATGAGCATGGTCAAATAACCGCCGGAATAGGCCAGCAGCAATGTCGTGGTCATTGTTCCAGTAACCATGCGTCCAACATTAATGCCGGACTTAATCAATTCACTGCGTGTGATATCGGATTTCTTATCCAAAACCTCATTCATGGATGCTGCCACATCCATTGCGATATCCATTGCAGCACCGGAAGCTCCAAGGATGACTGAGGCGTAAAAGATATCAAGCAGATCAAGGGTATAATGACCGGAAAAAATGAGCATAGTCGCGAAAGGGGCAGTCATACCCGCAAGCTTAAGCTTTTCACCAAAATAGAGGGTTAACACCAAAGCAAGGAACAAGCCACAGAGAGTACCCATAGTAGCCACAACCGTGACACGGGAGAACCCCGCAACACAGGTAATAATCACTACAGTAAGCAAAGTCAGGGTAATTACCGTTAGCAGAATCGGGCTGCCTCCGCTGAGCAACCCCGGTATGAAAAATTTCCAGATAATATAAAAGCTGGTGATGAAACTGAATAAAGCCTTCAACCCGATTGAACAGGCATAGATAAGCAAAATGACAACAAAAAGGCCGAACAGTGCCAGCTCCCAGCCCTGTCGGTATTGGTTCACAGCACGCGCTTCCACAGCTTTGCCGCCGTCAGTACGCACCGCCATAAGGATAGTATCACCCGGATGAAATATTTCATCCATCTCCGGCTGTCCGGTGAGCTGATTGACTCCGGTTACGGTCTGCCCTTTCGGCTCTCCCTCCATCAGGATTGCGGTGACATGCTGACCGCCGATACGGGCTGTTCCCATCTCCACAAGTGCGGAATTATCAACAGCAGTAACAGTTGCACGCAATTCGTGCATTCCGGTATTAGGATCCACCCCTGCCTGCTCATATTTCAACAGCCCGATAATGCCGGCAATCATCAAAACAAAAAATATCGGAGATACAAACCTTTTCATAACAACCTCTTAAGTATCAAACAGCTGAAAAAGAGTCCGATGCAGGGAACAAAAAAAGACTGGAACGGGGCGTATACAGATATACGTGAGTTTCAGTCTTTTTTGCAGTGATGCCGCATATGGTGCTTTATCAGCTGTCTGAAAAAGGCCCCTGCTTATGCAGGGACCTTATCAATTGCTAACTTCGAAACCTAGAATAATTAGTTATTGTAAGGAATCTTAGCGTATTTTTCCTGGGGACCGTAAGTGCTGCCAAGCAGTGCTTTGGAAGCGGTATGCTTTTTATCAGAAAGTTTAACTTCCATGATTCCAGCCATACGGTTGGGGATATCGGTATTGTCTATGAAGCCGTTGAACTTCTCAGCACCTACACCGATGGAGGTTGCAGGAATGAATGTTCCGGTATGAACAAAAGAGGTCCAGAACATACGTGCACGCTGGGAGATCAGGTCGGTAACAGCACACATGGTCGGGGTATAAGAATAACCGTAGTTGGTCTGCTTATCAGCAGGCAGATGCTGGTTTTTGTCCTGAACAACCATTGCGTCTGCAAGGATTTTATCTTCGGCGGGAGTACGATCGGTCAGGCCCCACTCTTTTTCAACATACTTAATGAAAGCAGCGTGACGCTTCTTAAGATCAGACTCTTTCTTACAGAGCTTGTTGTAGTATCGGTCGAGGTTGTCTTCGGCAGACACTCTAACGTTAGCCAGTTCCTTAAGTTTCAAGAAGTAACCTTTGGAGTCCATGGAGATACCGAGAGCAACACCACCTGTTTCGTGGTCTGCAGCGGTAACGATCAGGGTTTCTTCAGGGTGCTTTTTGTAGAATTCATATGCAACTGCAACTGCTTCGTCCAAAGCGATGGTGTCCAGAATAGTGGAGGTCGGGTCATGAGCGTGGGCAGCATGGTCAATACGACCACCTTCAACCATCAGGAAGAAAGGCTTGTCCTGAGCTTCGAGGCTGGCGACGGCTTTCTCGGTCAGTTCAGCCAGAGCAGGAAGTTTGTTTTCAGTGAGCTTGCTGTTACGACGGTCAACTTCGTAGGGAAGGTGGCTGTAGGTCAGAGCAGCGAAAACTTTTTCACCTTTCTTGGGTTTGTAAGCACGGAAAGCGTCGCGGGTGGAATCACCAACGAACATTTTGTAGCCCTTGTCAGCGAACATTTTAACTACGTCTTTGCCGTCTTTACGTTTGGACTTGAGTCCCTGTGCATTGTCCTTTGCTACAAAGTGGCGGTATCCGCCGCCGGCAAAGAAGTCGAAGCCGGATGCAGCCTGATCAAGGGCAATTTCGTTTGCTGCATTACGATCAGGGTTATGAGCGGAGAAAGAGGCGGGAGTAGCGTGAGTCAGACGGGTGGAGGTAACAATACCTACTGCGTACCCCTTTTCTTTTGCTGCTTCAGCAATGGACTTAACGTTAGTGCCATCGGGAAGTTTACCGATGTAACCGTTAGTGGTTTTGTAACCACAAGCCAAAGCGGTTCCACCTGCTGCGGAGTCGGTGATCAGGGTGTTATCAGAATAAGTTGTAACCAGTGCAGACTGGGGGAAAGTATTCATGACCAGCTTTGCGTCTGCGTCATTCTTTTCCACTTTGTTGTACAGCTCGGCAGCCATACGCTGGGTGGGTCCAAGACCATCACCAATGAAGTAAAATACATACTTAGGCGCACCTGCAAATGCAGTAGCCGCAACCATTACCAGACAGACCGCCAAAACCAACGGGCGAACAATCCTTCTTAACATTTTCACATTCCTTACCATTGAGAGTTATGCCTCATGCTGGGATTAGCATGAAAGCTGTAATGCTCCCTTCGTAACAATGCGCTGCATCACTCCGAGCAACGATCGAACGAAGTTCACAATGCAACATTGCATATAGGCAATTAAGAAGTTCAGGTAAGATCAGCCCGCATTATAATGATCTTCCGTTTCCCTAAGGAAACCTTCAAAACCCACAGCAACAACACAATATTTTTGCTTTTCGCAAAAAATTTTACCCACAATAGAGCGATTAAAATTATTGTCAATGGCACTTTTACCAAAAATAATGATAAAGAATCATAACATAATTGTAACATTTTGAATTTAAATTCAATTTTGCATGCAATTTAACTAAAAAAGAAAAAACTTTTGCACTTATATCAACAATCAAATAGAGACTTACTCGATTATAAAAATCAACCTCAAAAGTTACCGCAAATCGGAATGCATACATTGAACACATATTGCCTTAATGGGTTATTTCGTCCCCACTCCAAATGTGTCTAACGACATAAAATTGATTATTTTTCCCGGCAAAGCATTACCATATTATCTTGGACTGACGCTATGTATCGGAATTGATGTGCATCCGCTACTTTGGCCCACAATTGGCATTAAATTCAGACTAAGAAGGGAAAGAATTCCACAACAAAACGGGAAGGTGTACATGTGGAAATTAATTGTCATAACGACAGGGCTAATGCTTTTCGGATTGGTCAATGCCTATGCTTCTGACTTTAGGTACGGGGACAAAGCTAAACAAGACAAAATACAAACAGTTATAAACAGTGAAAGAAAAATGTCTTTCAGCGATTTCATTACCGGACTCGATATTTCTGACAACATGAATACTGGATTAATTTTCGGACTTGATAGTTCCAGAACTCCAGCCCATGACGGCCCGGACGCTCCACCTGAAACATTCGGTCTGGGATTAGGACTCAGCTTTAGCTTTTAGGTTTATTAAACAGAACCGACCGCTCCACTATCCTCCAGAATACGGATTCCGCTGTTGATTTTTTTCCTCCGCCTTCTGCTTGTCCATTTGTAAGAATCACAAAATAATATCCGTTATATCTGTAAGCCACAGCAGTATATATCCCGGCAAAACTTCCATTATGACCAACAGCATTAAATTTATGCATGACTCCAAGGCCATAGGCAATGTTGTAGGCAACAGGCATGAAGGCCATTTGCTCAGCATGTAATTTCTCATTAAGCCCGTATCCATTCAAAAACGCCTTATTCCACTTCAACAAATCAGCAACAGTTGAAACACCATTCCCGGAACACCACGCCCATGAAGGATTAATCAATAAACTTAGATCCTTGACTTTACCTATTTGCGGATTGAAGTCATGGCCCCTTGCATATGGCCCGGGAATATTGGCACTCTTAACCGGAAACGAAGTTGAACTTAATTTTAAAGGCTTAAGAATCCGCTTATACACCTGGTTTTCAAAACTGTCCCCGGTCAACTTTTCAATTATCAATCCCAATAATACATAGTTGGAATTATTATATTCAAATCTACTTCCGGTGCTAAAATCAGGCTGTTCACCAATAGTTAAAAGATGCTCCGGACTCCAATGCATCCAAGGACGTTCTCTGAACAACTTCAAAAAACTGTCATCAACGGTAAAGTTTTTCAGACTGCTGCGCATCTGCAACAAATGGCGCACTGTTATCTGTCCATCTTTGCCCACAATTTCAGGCAATATCTCATGGACCTTAGTATCAAGCCCTACCTTACCCTCATTAACAAGCATAAGCATTACAGAAGCGACAAAGGTTTTGGTAATGCTGCCCACCCTGAACTTCAAATTCTTACCCATTGGTTTATGGCTACCGAATCGGCGGACCCCGGCTCTATAAAACAGAACTTTGCCATCAGGGGATTCAACCATCATGACTGCGCCGGGAATGTTCAATTCTTTAATGGATTGTTTCAGTAATTTATTAAGATCATTATGTCCCGAAGCTTCAGAGCAGATATAGATCATCATTACAAAAAGCAGCAACCCGGCAGACATAACCCCGCGCTTGAACCAGCTGGAGTAGGTCAAATTCCGATATATTCTGCAACGACTTGCCATAGTTACCCATACCATAAAATTAATTAATCTTAAATCGGCACACCACAAAAAAGGGATGCCCCGAAGGACATCCCTAAAATTAATTATATTTCAACGACTACTAATGCGCCTGAGACTGAAACTCTTCCTTGATCAGATTCAGGGCAATGGGAGACGACTTATCGCGTCCACGGAATAATTCTTCCGCAGAAAGACTATCCAAAGCGCAGCTAAGAACTTCATCCATATTCTCAACCGGGATAACCTCAAGATCCTTAAGAATGGCATCAGGAACTTCTTTAAGGTCCTTTTTGTTATCAATAGGAATAAGGGCTGTCTTGGAAAGTCCGCGATGGGCAGCCAGCAGCTTCTCTCTCAAGCCACCGATAGGCAGCACACGTCCGCGCAGAGTAATCTCACCGGTCATAGCCAGATCATGACGGACCGGGACATTCAGGAACGCGGATGCAATGGCGGTACACAAAGTAATACCTGCGGAGGGACCATCCTTGGGAGTAGCACCTTCAGGCACGTGCACATGAATATCAATCTTTTCATGAAAATCCGGCTTAAGCCCGAACAGATCGGAACGGGAGCGGATGTACGAAAGTGCGGCCTGAGCAGATTCCTGCATGACTTCACCGAGTTTACCGGTGATTACCACTTTACCCTTACCGGGCATGAGCACAACTTCCACCATAAGCATTTCACCGCCCACCTGAGTATAGGCGAGTCCGGTGGATACACCGACAAGGGATTTATCCTCGCTGGCACCGTAGCGGAATTTATGCACACCGAGAATCTTACCCAGATTCGCAGTGGTCACGTGAACACTCTTTTCCCTATCTTCAGATTCAACAATCTGCATGGCTGTCTTACGACAGACTTTCGCCAACTCGCGCTCAAGATTACGCACACCGGCTTCACGGGTGTAAGTGCGGATAATATCAATCATGGCATTATCGGAAATGGCGAGATTGTCTTCCTTGAGACCATGCTCTTCTACCTGCTTGGGCAGAAGGAAATCCTTGGCAATATGCATCTTCTCGGTCTCGAGGTAACCGGGAAGCTTGATGATTTCCATTCTGTCCTGCAACGGCAGAGGGATGGAATGCAGATCGTTTGCAGTTGTTATGAAGAAAACCTTGGACAGATCGTAATCGAGATCAAGGTAATGGTCGCTGAAAGTTCCATTCTGTTCCGGGTCAAGAACTTCGAGCAACGCAGCAGAAGGATCACCTCTGAAATCAGTGCTCATCTTGTCCACTTCATCAAGACAGATAACCGGGTTGCTGAATTCGCAACGCCTCAGAGACTGGATAATTTTACCCGGCAACGCACCCACGTAAGTACGGCGATGTCCTCTGATTTCTGCCTCATCACGAACACCGCCTAAAGACAGGCGCACAAATTCACGGCCCATGGCTCTGGCAATAGAGCGCGCAATAGAGGTCTTACCGACACCGGGAGGTCCTGCAAAGCAAAGAATAGGCCCTTTGATTGTCTCAACAATGGACTGAACAGCCATATACTCGAGAATACGCTCTTTAGGCTTCTCAAGTCCGTAATGATCTTCATCCAGAATCTTACGGGCTTCTTTTATATCAAGCTTGGTCTTTTTGTATTTATTCCAGGGCAGTTCCATAACCCAGTCCACATAGTTGCGGACAACGGTATATTCAGCAGACGAAGGAGCCATCTGGCGCAATTTTTTAATTTCCTTGCGCACTCGCTCTCTGGATTCATCTTCCATGTTCTTGGCATCAAGCTGCTCTTCAAGTTCATGGGCTTCTGCCTGAGGATCATCCTCCCGGCCCATTTCCTTGTTGATAGCTTTGAGCTGCTCATTGAGATAGTACTCACGCTGGTTCTTTTCCATCTGCCCTTTGACGCGGTTCTTAACACGCTTCTCAATGGACACGATCTCAATTTCACCAAGCAGAAGTTCGTAAACGGCTTCGAGTCTTTCAATAGGATCAACCAGCTCAAGAATGCTCTGCTTCTTGAGGAACTCAACCTTAAGATGAGGCATGATTGAATCTGCAAGCTTACCGGCAACACGGATAGTTGAGATAGCCAGAACAGTTTCGGGGGCAATTTTTTTGTTCACCTTACCGAATTTATCCAGAGCTTCGTGAACGGAACGCACCAGTGCTTCAGTGGTGTGCTCTTCCGCGGGAAGATCATCCACCCTTTCGAGATTCACCAGCGGAAAATTCTCGCCAAAGACAACTTCCCCGGCCCCAGAATTCCACTTAGCGCGGTACATCCCTTCAAACAACACTTTAATGGTACCGTCAGGAAGTCTAAGCATCTGCAAGATTTTGCTGACAGTTCCTACGCGGAAAAGATCTTCCGGCTCCGGCTTTTCTTTTTCAGGAAATTCCTGAGTAACCAGAAAAATTTTCTTATCATAATCAGCGATAGCTTCCTCAATCGCCTTGATTGAAGACTCTCGACCGACGAAGAGAGGCACAATAGAACGCGGGAACATTACAACTTCCCGCAGTGACATCATCGGAAGAATATTCTGTTCAGTAGATGTATTGCCACCTTCAAATGCTGTGGACGACATTTATCCTCCTGCTTTTAAACCGGAAACGTCTTTAAACCAAACGAGAACAAACACTACGTCCGTTCACAGGATGGACACCTAGTCAGGTAAAAAAGTTATGTTGACACGCCGATTATACTAATAACCAAGACGATTGGATTTAAAAAACGGTAAAACTTATAACCCTACAGAAACATGTAATAATACCTGCTCCCGTTTTGTCAAACCACAAACCGCGATTAATTGCATTATACATAAAAATAATCAGCTGAACATGGCTGTTCCGCATATCGTCACCGATACGCGGATAGATTACCCTGATTCATGGAAAATTAATATCAGCCTTTTGGAATAACTCCGCTTTCTTCTGACTGAGTGAGCGGTAACGAAATTACAAACTTTGTCCAATTTCCGGGGGAAGAATATACTTCCATATTCCCTTTATGAAGGTCAGCAATGATGAAATAAGAAATCGCCAATCCCAATCCAGTCCCTTCTCCAACTTTTTTAGTAGTATAGAAAGGCTCAAAAATACGTTTACGTACAGTCTGATCTACACCTTGGCCGTTATCCTCGATCTCAATGTTTACCCACCCCTCTCGCTCATAGGCCCTGAGTACGAATTTGGGTCCACCACTTCCATATACCTTTGCATTCATAGATTGAGCACTGTTTTTAAGAAGATTCAAAAAAACCTGCTGAATCTCACTACCTTCACAGCAAACCATGGGAATATCCGAATCATACTCCCTTATAATTTCGATCTTTTTGAAATCATACTTTGTGGAAAGGTCATACTCGTTGTTAGCAAGATCAACTGTTCTGTCCAACAGATCAGAAAGCACATGTTCCCGAAAATTGTCCTGATTCTTACGGCTGAAACTGAGCATATTGCGCACAATTCTTCCAGCGCGATCGACAGCCGAAGTTATGCCATTAATGATCTTGGGGATATTACGATCATTCATATACTCATGTACATCTTCCAGCCTCAAATTTCGATTTTCAGCAGCCTTATGATTAGCAGGCAGGTCCCCAAGGATTCTTCTGGTTATATTCTGCGCTCCCTGTGCGATAATTCCAAGCGGATTGTTGATTTCATGCGCCATACCCGCCGCAAGCCCACCTACGGAAAGCATTTTTTCATTCTGGACCAACATATCTTCAAGCTTTACCCTTTCCGTGACATCTTCAATCTGGACAACAACGCCATCATGCTCGCCGGATGAAATGGGATAAATCATAATGTCATCATAAAAGATATTACCGTTCTGCTTATAGGGGACTCTGGGGTCAGTCCATACTTCACGGGAACGCAGTGACTCCCTGACCTGATCCATATAGTGGGAAAGACGGGGAAAAACTTCCTCAACCTGTCTACCGACGGCCTTTTCATCACTGATTCCGGCAACCTCAGAAGCCTTTCTGTTCCATCTGGTGACTTGCCCTTTACTATTCAATCCAATCAGGACAAACGGCATTGAATCAATAACACTCTGCAACTGATTACGTAAGTCTTTAATTTCTTCCAGAGAGCTTTTCACCTCAGTAATATCAGTATGGGTACCGATCATACGGGTAGCTTTTCCTACCTCATTTCTCTCAACAGCATTACCACGTCCAAGGATCCATAGCCATTTACCATCCCGACCCTGCATGCGAAATTCAACTTCGAAATTCTCTACTTCATTGTTGATACACTTGTTATTTATTGCAAATGCATGGGCCTGATCGTCCTTATGAATCAGATCAAGCCACGAATCGACATGTGATGGGAATTCATTTTCCCCGTACCCGAGCATAGCCTTATAGCCGGGGCTGTAATAAACATCATCGGTAACAATATCCCAATCCCAGATTCCATCCCTATTGGCTGCCATTGCTAAAGCAAACCGTTCTCTACTCCTACGCACCTCCTCCTGAGCACTTCGCAGTTTTACATAAGCAAAAGATAAGGCAACGGAAAAAACAAGCAGAACTGCAATAACCAAAGAAGCTATAATTATCTTAACCCTATGCTCCCCCCATGCAGATACGTTCTCATTAATTATGTGAGTCCCTCTAGGCAAATCAACATCGGAAATCTTGAAACGGGACAAAACAGCACGGTCAAAAATATACCGATTCGCATCCCCACCTTCCACAACCGGAATATCTTTAAGATCTGTCCCGTCAAGAATATCCAGAACGATATGTCCCGCAACAACTCCCTGCTCATAGTGCGAGATGACCTTACCGCCTATAATCCCGGAACCCAGACCATGCTCATATGGATGAAAAACAGGCCGCTTACAGCTGGCTAGGATTTGCTCCAATCCATCCTTGAAAGACTTTGAAACACCATCTTTATCCCTATACGCAGCAAGAAGAAGTACAGCACTGTCTGATGGAAGCCTGCCCAAAACTCCTTTCATTTCCGCCCAAGACATTAAATTTAAAGAAATTTCAACAAATTCAAGCTTAGGAAATTCGCTGGCCATACTATTCACAGCAGACAAATCAGCCTGTCCACTCGGAGTGGAATCAACTATTAAATAGATTGTCTTAACTTTAGGAACGATTTGCGAGACAGCCTGAATGTTCTCCCTCAGCGAAGCAGCTTCAATTACCCCGGTAACACTATCATTCACGTTCATAGACCGGGCGAGTTCCTGATCGTTTACACCGCAGAATACAATAGGGATGCCGGGAAAAATATTCTTATTTTTGAGAATAAAATTCAGCGCATTGTCATCAGAAGTAATAACAACATCATACTTACCTAAGGCGGCAAGTTTCATCTCAAGAGATTCACGGAACAATACAATGTTCTTTTTATTCATGAACCGTTTAGAATCCATAAATTCTACATCAAGATGAACACCTGCGGGAGCCAGTATCGACTTTAGTCCATCAATTTGCTTAAAAAAAGTAGGAAAACCGGGATGGTAAGAGCTAATCAGTAAAGCCTGAGACTGGGCAGAAGCCACAGGACGGCATACGAAAATATAGAGTAACGATAAGATAAAAAAACAAATAAACTTCTTCATGTACCGTCTAACTCGCAATAAAAAGGATTTATATTCAAAAAATCTAATACTGCATTACTCAAGCAAAGCCAATCCCCGACAACAAAAAAACATCTTTGGGTTAAATATAAAGATGCCTATAAACGAAGAAAAGCCCTCAATCAAGAACAGACTGAGGGCTTTCAAAAGTACAAAATTAAATCAGGCTATGCGCTTTTCACTTCATTGTGGAAGAAAAGAATAGGCTCCATTCCGTTTTCAACCACACTCTTGTTAATCACGCACTCCTTAACTCCGCTCATGGAGGGAAGCTTGTACATAATATCGAGCATGATAGATTCAAGCACGTTACGCAGACCACGTGCTCCTGTTTTACGCTCAACAGCCTTGACAGCAATCGATTTCAGGGCATTGGCAGTAAAGGTCAGGCGGACACCGTCCAGATCAAACATTTTCTTATACTGCTTGACCAGTGCGTTCTTAGGCTCTTGAAGGATACGTACAAGATCTTCTTCGCTAAGCTCGGAAAGTGCAGTCTGGACCGGGATACGGCCTACAAATTCGGGAATAAGACCGAATTTGACCAAATCGGCGGGTTCGGCTTTAGAAAAGAGCTCACTGATACCCTTATCTGACTTCTGTTCTACCTTGGCACCGAAACCGATACCGGAACCGGACATGCGTTGCTGGACAATGGTATCCAGACCGATAAACGCACCACCGAGGATGAACAGGATATTGGAAGTATCGAGCCTGATGAATTCCTGCTGGGGATGCTTACGACCACCCTTGGGAGGAATGTTGGCTTCGGTACCTTCAATGATCTTGAGCAGGGCCTGCTGTACACCTTCACCGGAAACATCACGAGTGATGGAGGGACTGTCACCCTTTCGGGAAATTTTGTCGATCTCATCAATGTAGATGATTCCGCGGGAAGCGGCATCAATATCATAATCAGCATTCTGCAAAAGCTGTACGAGGATATTTTCAACATCCTCACCCACATAACCGGCCTCGGTCAAAGTGGTCGCATCTGCAATGGCAAAGGGAACTTTGAGAACTCTTGCCAGAGTCTGGGCCAGAAGAGTCTTACCGGAACCGGTAGGACCGATCAGCAGGATGTTGCTCTTGTCGATCTCAACATCATCATTACCGCTGGCCTGTGTGTACTGCACACGTTTATAGTGATTGTGAACCGCAACAGCCAGAATCTTCTTGGGATGTTCCTGACCGATGACATATTCATCAAGCAGTTCTTTAATTTCCTGTGGAGACAGGAGCTTACCTGCATCGAACTCCTCACCGACTGCCTCCTGCGCCATGATGTCGTTACAAAGCTGGACGCACTCGTCGCAGATGTAAACATCAGGTCCGGCGATCAGTCGCTGCACCTCATCCTGAGACTTGGAGCAAAAGGAGCAATGAAGGTCCTGTCCTGAACCTTGGTTTTCATTACTCATCAGGAATTAACCTTCCTTGGATTCAATATTTCCGCGATTCTCCAGAACCTTATCAATGAGGCCGTATTCTACAGCTTCCTGAGCGGACATGAAGTTATCGCGATCCGTATCCTTCTCAATCTCTTCAACAGTTCTACCGGTATTTTCGGCCATGATAGAGTTGAGGGATTTTCTAAGTCTTAAAATTTCCCGTGCCTGAATATCAATGTCAGTGGCCTGTCCCTGTGCACCGCCAAGAGGCTGATGGATGAGGATACGGCTATGGGGCAGGGAGTAACGCTGGCCTTTCTCACCTGCGCTAAGCAGGAAAGCACCCATGCTGGCAGCCTGTCCCATGCAGAGGGTTGCTACCGGAGCGGAGATGTACTGCATGGTATCGTAGATAGCCATACCGGCAGTTACTACTCCGCCGGGTGAGTTGATATACATGTAGATTTCTTTATCCGGATCTTCGGACTCAAGAAAAAGCAGCTGTGCACAAATTACACTGGCAACATGGTCATTAACTTCACCGCTGAGCAGGATGATTCTATCCTTGAGAAGACGGGAATAAATATCATAAGCGCGTTCTGTACGCCCGGTAGTTTCAACAACAATAGGTATGGTTCCAGACATCTATATCTCCCGGAAATATTTATTTATAAAAGGGAATTCAAATTAATGGGAAAACCGCCCGATTAAGAATCGGATAATCATTTAACAATTCACCCTAAACATTTGAAGGCTTAAGTACAAGCACAAATCCGGCGGGTCAAACTCACCACCCTGTTAACCGTATATAAAATTATTCACAACCCGTTTTCAAGAAAAATCAAAAGGCGGCGCGGTCAGAGAACCGCGCCGCCTAACACATTCATTCAACCGGTCGAGATTACTCTGCGTCCTTCTTAACAGGATCGATTTCAGTAACATCAGCATTTTCGTAGATAAACTCAGCAGCTTTATCCGCGAGGAGGCGATCCTTGAGAGGAACAATGAGGTTGTTCTCTTCGTAATAGGATTTAACGGAGCTGAGATCCTGCTGGGTCTGCTGTGCGATCTGGTAAAGAGCTCCTTCAACTTCCTGAGGTTCTACGGAAAGCTCTTCACGTTTTGCAACGTTGAGCAGGAATATTTCGGTACGTACGGACTCTTCAGCCATGGGACGCTGTTCTTCGCGAAGCTCTTCCATGGATTTACCAAGAGACTCAAAGCTCTTACCGGAACGTTCTGCGCGGCCGATAACGTCAGCTACCATGCGCTGCAGGCGGTCTTCCATAATGGAAGGAGGCAGAGGAAAGTCGAGTTCGCCAACGATGCCGCTGATCAGTTTGGTCTGAGCTGCGGATTTGTTGAGCTGCTTACGGTTGGCAGTGTAGGACTGCTTAACGATTTCGCGCATTTTTTCCACGGATTCGAAACCGCCGGCCTGCTTAACAACATCGTCAGTAAGTTCAGGCATTTTGCGTTCTTTAACAGCGTGAACAGTAACCTTCATGGTTGCGATCTTGCCTGCGAGATCGGAATTGATGAAATCTTCAGGGAAAGTGATATCGGTTTCACCGGACTCACCAGCTTTCAGGGTCTTAACGAATTCTTCAAACTCTTCGAGAGAGTGACCTTCACCGATGGGCAGGTCGAAGTTATCTGCCTGCACGCCGGGGATGGGTTCGCCGTCCATCTCTGCGGAGAAAGTTACGGAAGCAAGTTCGCCGTCCTTAGCGGGGCGATCTTCTTCGATAGGAGCGATTTTAGCCATGGACTGCAAGAGTCTGGTTTCAACGTCTTTGAGTTCGTCTTCAGAAACTTCTGCGCGCTCTTCATCAACGGAGAGACCTAGGTAACCGGGAGTATCGAATTCGGGAACGATTTCGAACTTGATTACGTAGTTGAAATCTTCACCGCGAACCAGCTCTTTGGCATCAACGTCAATTTTGGAAACAGGAACGAGAGACTGACCGTTGAGAATATCGTTGATCTGGTAGTTGATCAGGTCAGTGGTAGCTTCGCTGATGATCTGTTTTTTGTACTTGGACTGGATAACAGAAGCGGGAACTTTACCCTTTCTGAAACCTTTAACCGGGGTCTGTACTTTGTACAGAGCTACGGTTGCATCAAGAGCTGCACCAACTTCCTCAGCAGGAACGGAAACTTTAATCTCTCTTTCTACCGCTGAAACTTCTTCAATATTAAAATCCATCTTAGGCATCCTCCTAGAAAATATATCCGCCATGAGCAAACCGCTACGGCAGTTGTGTACATTAGCTTGTGTCGATAACGTGAAGTTCTTCACATTATTCCAACAAAAGAACTGGGATTATTTAGGCAGTTTCCCTACAAAGTCAACCCCCAGAAAGGACTTGAATAGCAAATAATAAGGATAAATTTAATTTTTAGCCGTAATTCCAGTTTGATGACTCCTACCTAGCACCCTTCATTATTGATATAAAAAGATCAAATTTCCCCACGTATCCCACTAAACACGATACACCCCCCTGTCTTTAATAAATTAGGCCAAATAAAATCCTGCAAAACAAAAAAGGGCCGCGTAACGCGACCCCTTAAAATCATATTATTGATAAAAACCTAAATGATTTCAGACCTTCTAAATTTCAACGCCAGCCCTGCGATGAGCAGCAATACCACATCACGAACAACGGTCATCTGCATATCCGAAGCACTCGATGCATCGGTAGAAAAACAGCCGCAGGCCACGTCTATGCCCCGGTATAGATTAGCAGACAAAGCTGCGATAAAAACCAGCAGCATCGCCACAAGAATTACCACCGCAGTATCTATAAAGATACCGCAAACCAACATGGCTCCGCAGACAAATTCCAGCCATGGCAAAAAAAAGGCAACCGGGCCAACCATAATTTCCGGCAGGATTTGATAATTTTTGATGATCTCGGCGAAAGCCAGAGGATCAGCAATTTTATCCAGACTGGCAACAATAAAAACAATCCCTAAGATAGTACGGGGCCATGATCTAAATTCCATTATTGCGCCTCCAGGTCCATTCCGGCACCAAGCCAGCCATCAATTCCTTCTGTATATACAGACACACTCCTGAATCCCAACTCCACCAACCTCTTAGCCACAATCAAGCTTTTGCCGCATTCAAGACCGTCACAATAAATGACAATCGGAAGACCACGGCTTACCTGTGCAACTTTGGCTGAAAAAAACTCCCCTTCAAGACTTGAAGGGATGCTCATTGCACCGGGAACATGCCCCATGGAAAATTCCATGTCACTGCGGGCATCAATTATAAAAAAACTCCCGGAAGCGAAGCCTGCCAAAAGATCAGCTGTGACGATCTCAGCGATCTCCGGCGGCTGCGGATTATTTAATTCTGCAAATGTATACGGTTTAAGACGGGCTGTATTGAATGCCACAGCCAGACCACCCGCTATGGCCAATATCAAAATTGCTTTGACCAGAAATCCGGTCATTCTACCAAACTTCATTAGATTCGCCTGAGTTTAAATTTATAATGATCCCGAAGGAAATTTGAAACCAATCTGTAAAAGACTGCACCGTTTCAATGAGGAATGCAAGGGCTGCAAAATATAGGTAATAAAAAAGGGTGTGTTCATGATGAACACACCCTTCTTTCAGCGAGACCGGACACCCGGGATAAACCGTTACCGCTGCTTCCTTTCGGACCTGACGGGGTTCACAGCGCACCCGCCATCCGGCCTCTCTGTAAAAAAAGTTTCGTCATTGCGACGAGAAAAAGTAATTATTGATTCCTGCTGAAATTGTCAAGCAACATTCGCAAAAAGTTTAAATTATTTTAAAAATTCCTTGAGAAAACGGATAAATAGTAACTTTCAGCCCAAATGAGTATTTCATTTTGACTTTATCTCGCGCTCTCTTTCTGCTTAACTGAACAAACTCAACCGCACAAGCTAATATTAATTCCGGAGAAGAATATGGAAGCAAAAAATGTTAAAGATGTAGAAGGCATCAAGGTTCAGCAGATCGGCTACAAAGGCGAAAACCACGAAGTTAAAGGCATAACCATCCGCTGGCTGTCTAAATCAGGTAAAGACGAAAACGGTCAGCCCGAATACGGACTTCGTCACTTCACAGTCAAGCCGGGCGGAGAAATTCCGGCTCACAATCATTTCTATCTCCAGACTGTTTATGTTGAAAAAGGTCAATTCGAATGCTTTGCTTACGACCCGAAAACCAATGAGATTGTGGACAGCAAGATATGCGGACCCGGAGATTTTGTCTTCTCAGACAGCATGGAACCACACGGTATGCGTAATATCAGCGACACTGAAGAAGCAACATTCCTATGTTGCATCGGCTGCGTATACAAAAAATAACCAGCAGCAAAAATACAGCAAAAAGCCCGCCATCGATTCTGACAGCGGGCTTTTTCATGGTGTCGGTGTTGATCCAAATTGCCGGTTTGAATCAGAGGTAGAATATCAACTCTGGAAAACTGCCTGCCTTAACTATACATTATGATGCTTTTTTAGCAAACTGAATTCTGTAATTAATTATGTCATCTACAGTCAGCACAGGCATATCATGCTTCTGACCGAACTCAACAATCTCCGGCAGCCGTGCCATTGTCCCATCCGGGTTGGTCAATTCACAAAGAACACCGCAAGGACTGAGACCTGCAAGAGTCATCATATCTACTGTTGCCTCGGTATGCCCTTCTCTCTCAAGCACACCGCCGGAGCGGGCCCGAAGCGGAAAAACATGACCGGGACGATGCAGGCTGGCAGCAGTCGCATCATCGGCTATGGCAGCTTTAACCGTTGTTACGCGGTCAGCAGCAGAAACACCGGTGGTTACGCCTTCGGCAGCCTCAATAGTGACGGTGAAACCGGTCTGATATCGACTGGAATTTTCCTCGACCATCATAGGCAACTCAAGCTGCTCAATTTTTTTTTCGGTCAAGCAGAGACAGACAATACCGCTGCATTCGCGGATCATCATAGCCATCTGCTCGTCACTGAGCTTTTCAGCAGAGAAAATAAGATCGCCTTCATTCTCGCGGCTTTCATTATCAGTCACAAGAATACCACGACCTTCACGCAACGCCTGAAGACCTTTTTCTACCCTCTCAACAGGGGTACCATACTGGGATAATAGATTCTGATTCATGGTAAATCTCCATAACTAGTTACCAGAATCAGGGCGATAGATTAGACAGCTGCTCATAATAGAGAAGCGCGCAGGTGTAGGGAAGACCACATGCGTGGGTTCTGTCTTACTCTCTTTCATCCGGACTATAACCGTCGGCTCCGGAATCACACCGGATCTGCTGACCCTTTCCCACCAATTGGGAAAGGCGCTCGCGGGCTGCCTTTAAATAATTAAAGAATCACCGCCGGTGGGGAATTTCACCCCGCCCTGAGAATTAAGATGTTTTTTTCTACTTATAAAACCACATGTTAGTCAAGAACAAAAATACCCCCACTCTTTTCGGAATGGGGGCACTAAAGCTCAATATGGGAAAAGCGTTCTATTTGAAGCTATCTTCGAAAAGCTTTTCAATAGCTTTTCTACCATTATCTTCAAGAAAACGTGTTCCGGTAGCGGCGAAATGTCTGTGGGTAATTTTAGGAGCTTCGCATTCTGCCCATTTTTCCTTTTCCCAACAGAACCAGCAGTTTTTATCCTGCGAAAATACGTAGAGAGGCTTGTTACAAATTTTTGCAAACTCAGCACCCCAACCGGTTCCACCTTTAACAGTACCGTCTTCAAGGATATTACCGATAATGAAGATTTCATGACCGCTGTTAACCTGCCAGCAGATGGACTGCAGAACTTTGCGAAAAATAGGAGCACGGGTAAAACTGCGGTTCATCAGCTTAGACACATAAGTCAAACTGACATCCTTGCTTTCCAGCTCTTTTTCAGTAAGCACACGCAGACCGCGCTTGCGGGCGTTCTGGTGACCTTCAAAACTGTAGTTAACTTCCTGTAGGCCATACTTTTCAGCATTCACTCCGAACTCGCTTTCTGTGCCGGAAGCACCGCCACTATATAAAATGAACTCTTTAGGATTACTCATTTCTTCCTCCAGTGTTGGCTTGTCTAGATTCGTGAAAACGACTGATACATAAAAATGTTCAAGTCCACAATCAGGATTTTCGGTTGAACTACAATTTGCACCTGACTTGTTGCATACGACAAAAATCTGAACTTATCTACATAAAACAATAATTTTCGCGGATTAAGGAATTATTCGCCTCAATCTTAATAATTTTTTCATTCGAATGAAGATGTACCAAAGTAAATTTCGTTATACATGATGTTCAAACAATATAATTCAACATTTCTCCGTTATATCATGTCTTAAATGCATTAAAATACGATGCAAAAACGGAAAAATTAAGCTTGTTATAAAATTCACAGAATCACTCCCGTATTATATACACCTACAAAACAAGAACAATCGTATCACACGTCACATAAAGCTTATAACACGTTTTTTTTCTCATCAACGAAGTCTAGACAAAGACAAAAAAAGTGTATTATGTTCTTGTTGATTCGGGCTGGAAAATCTCAAGACGAAAGTAGCTACGGCCAAACCGTACAGGAGGTTTTTATGAACAAACACAGCAGCATCGGAGAAAAACCGGAAGCCTTGAAAAAAATGGAAAAGAACGATCCTCATAAATATCGTTCTGTAAGCGGACACATCGCCGCCATGGTCAAGTCTCTGGACGAACAGGAAAAGAACAGCTCTTCCGCCCCTGAAGCGGAAGACGACCAGGACTAAGTCCTACACCTCAATCTCTGAAACTCACTCTCAAGTTGTCAACAATCCGCATTTAACCAAAGCGTCTGACTAGTTTGAATCAAGCCAGGCGGATATATTGTTGACAAAATCGCCGGATAAGCAATCGATCCAATCTTGGTCTGCCCCAATCCCTTCCACTGCGCAAGGGGGTTCATCTATCATGACGATCTGATGGGGGGCAGACTGGAATCCGGTCAGCATTAACGGCGCCACCCTCTTCCAGTCACCACTGACACTTCGGAAGCCGAGGAAAGTCGGCAAATCGTCAGTAAGAACAGACGCGAGCATTTCTGGAAATAGACGTTCGTCAGGATGATCTATTGTCAGAATGACAAAGTTAAAGTGCCCCGCAGGCAAGTTCATGCGGGGCATTTCTTTTGCCCCATAACCTCTGGCCCAAACTCCAATATGATTACGGTCAACCTTCGGGTGCGCTTGCAGCTCGTGGACAGCCTTACGTAAATTTTCAGCATTCAAATTTTCCACACACGAAACTACAATATCATGCCCGCATAAATTACGCGCAACCTCGGCAAACTGACCGGCGGGAATATCTTTGCCGTACGCGTATAAAACCACAGCAG
>DDLU01000057.1 GCA_002340305.1 Desulfovibrio sp. UBA2564 | reverse complement strand
GCGAGGAAGGCGCAGCGGAAGAAACCGCCGAAACAAGCCAGCCACAGGGCAGAAAAAAAAGGAAAGGTAAGCGCGGCAAGAAAATCAAGAACGATGTTTCGCACCTCACAAAAGACGATTTCCGTGAAAAGTTCCACAGAACATACTTTCATTATCAGACCGAACTTTATGAAAACAAATGGAGGCGCAACCGCTTCCTGCTCAAAGCCAGACAGATAGGTGCCACCTGGTATTTTGCACAGGAAGCTTTCGAAGACGCATGTCTGACCGGAGACAACCAGATATTTCTTTCCGCAACACGTGCCCAGGCGGAAGTCTTCCGTGATTATATCATCGAGCTCGCCAAGGAACATTTTGACATTGAGCTCAAAGGCAACCCCATCAAGCTTCACACAGCCAAGGGCACAGCCACAATCTATTTCCTCTCAAATAACAGCAAAAGTGCCCAGTCCTATCATGGCCATGTTTACATAGATGAAGCGTTCTGGATCAACAAATTCAGCGAGCTTTACAAAGTGGCCACCGGCATGGCTGCTCATAAAAAATGGCGGCGGACAATCTTTTCCACGCCTTCATCAATCAACCATGAAGCTTATCCGTTATGGTCCGGAGACAATTACAACAAACGAAATAAGACGAAACGGGTTGAATTTCCTGATTTCAAACAGATGCAGGCCGGAGTGGAATGCCCAGATAAGATCTGGCGCAAAATTATCACCTTGGATGATGCTGAAGTTGGCGGCTGCAACCTATTCGATAAAGCGGAGCTCAAACTTGAATACACTCAGGACGAATACAATAACCTCTTCATGTGTCAGTTCATGGATGACACGCTTTCCGTTTTCCGCCTTGCTCTGCTGGAGAAGTGTGGAGTGGATCCCGACACATGGAAAGACTTCGACTATGAAAACCTGTCTTCAATCGGCAACAGCCCGGTATGGTGCGGTTACGATCCGTCAAGGTCACGGGATGATGCTTCATTTGTCGTAGCCCTGCCTCCGCTCAAGGAAGGCGGCAAATTCAGGGTTGTAGAAAGGTATAAGTGGGTGAACAAGAGCTTTGCGTGGCAGGCTGCCCAGATCAAAGAAATCAAAAGCCGCTACAATATCCAATTCATGGGCATTGATGTCACAGGCCCGGGCTGGGGTGTTTATGAAAAGGTGAAGGAATTTTACCCGGCGGCAACACCTATTCATTACAGCGTAGAAACCAAGAACCACATGGTACTCAAAGCGCAAGAGGTCATTGAGGCTGGCCGCCTTGAATGGGATGCTGCCCATACCGACATTGCCCACGCATTCATGACCATCCGTAAAATCTCTACCGAAAACGGAAAAATCATTTATGCAACCAGACGCACAGCCACAACAGGCCATGCGGATGCTGCCTGGGCGATCATGCACGCGCTGCAGCACGAACCAATAAACAATAGATATGCAACCAGCTGTGTAGCAGTTTAGGAGTGTTTAAGATGGATAATATGGAAATTTTCAAGTTTGGAGATCCGGAAGCTGTTCTTTCAAATTCCCTAACAGAGCACCTTGGAATATGGCTGCTGGATAACGGCCGCTACTATTCCACTCCTGTGCCCTGGCACGGACTTGCCAGACTGCTTAACGCCAACGCATACCACGGGCCACTGCTGGAATTTAAAACCAACATGATAATGCGCGGCTTTCAAGGATCTAACGCGCTCAAACGTAAAACCATGTATGCGGCCGCTACCGACTACAATGTTTTTTGCAACAGTTATTTCCAGCTGGTCAGAAACTTTCTGGGTGAAGTACTCAAGGTAAACCACCTGCCTGCTATCAATATGCGCCGTGCTAAGGATCCGGATCAGTATTGCATGTTAAGCACAACTGGCGAAATTACCTATTTCCAGCCCGGGGAAGTAGTTCACATTAAAAATTATGACGTAAGCCAGACCATCTACGGAATGCCGGGTTATCTAGGGGCAATCCAATCCATGCTGCTCAACGAAGACGCAACACTTTTCCGCCGCAAATATTATATTAACGGTGCGCACATGGGCTACATATTCTACAGCTCTTCAGCAGGACTAAGTGATGAAGATAGGGACACCCTCAAGAAGGCCGTTAAAGGAACAAAAGGCCCGGGCAATTTTCGAAACATTTTTCTGCATCTGCCCAACGGCAAAGAAAAAGACATCCAGATTATACCAGTAGGGGATTTCTCCACCAAAGACGAGCTGGAGAAAATCAAGAACATCAGCCGTGATGACATCATAGCCGCGCACCGGATCCCGCCTGCGCTGGCCGCTATCATCCCCACCAATACAGCAGGATTCGGAGATATAACCAAGACGGATACGATCTATGAAAAAAATGAAATTATCCCGGTCCGTGAAAACCTTTTGGAAATTAACGACTACCTTGGAAACGCTGGTAAAATCGCCTTCGAAGCGGTACACATATCCCCAGAATAACAAAATGGAGGATTTAACACTGTGAGTGTCAGAGTTCAGTGCATCAAATGTGGATCAGTCGGCCGGATTGAGTCCAGCTCACAAGAAGGTGAGACAGTAAAAAAGCTGTATTGCATTTGCAAGAATCCAGAATGTGGGCACAGCTGGGCAGAAGAACTGGTATTCTCACACACCATAAGCCCATCCGCGCTGGATCTTCCGGAACAACTCCGCCAGAAACTCCAGCACGCTCCACCAGCAGAGCAAATTAAATTATTCGCTGAATTAAGTTAAATCCCCATCAAGCATAATCCCCGGTACTGGCCACCAGTACCGGGGATTAATTTTACATCAAGCTGCACTGCCTTTGCCGCTTACACGGCTTCCGTTCCGAATCCTGATCCACTTCAACAAATTCATACTGCCCCACCAGATTCATGGGTATCACCTGCCCGTTTTCCAATTTCATGCACTGGCTGTCTTCAAAAACGATCTGCTGAAGTCTGCCGTCTACTTTCAGGTATCTACGTTTTACTTGCATGGTACTTTCTCCAGATCGTTAAGCAGTACCTTTTTATATTCTTCCAGATCCTTGTTGTTTCCGTAAAAGCAGCCGCCCGGAGTCTGACCCATCAAAGCCGCACAGAAAAGCTTTGCGGAAGTGAAGTCCTTTGCTGAAAACTGCGCTTCAGCGGCAGACTTGTTGTGAAAACAAACTAGGCAGTTGTAAGCGTATGCTGTCTTGCCTCTAGTTTTCTTGGGTTCGCAGGACGTAACTTTGATGGTGACGTTGCATATCTTGCGGATCCTCATACCAAATTTTGCCTTGATAACGTCCATCTCATACTTGCGCACATCTTCATCGGAAGCCCCTTCCATGGGAACGCCTCCAATATCAAAAGCATATTTCCCCGGCTCAACTACGTAGGTCATGGATTCGAATTCCCCTACAGTCCAGCTATATACCGGATAAAATGCGTCCCTCAGCCTGTCCATAAGCTTGTTATTTATGAGCATAGTATCTCCTTCAGCAAAACCATGTTCACCCAAAAAACCCCATACCTTCATCGGAAAAGTGTAAATAACGTAACCGCACTCAAAAACAAAACATAAGCACTTGATATACAACGATTAAATAAAAAACTAAAAATGTAACTTTAGTGTAATTAAATGTAACCAAAAACGTAACCGTCAACTATTCCAGCCACTTAATTTTTCAGTGAAACGTAACCCAAAAATGTAACCCGGTTACACTTTTTCTACATTATAGTTACATTTTATAAATCCTGATTAGCCCAGTTAATTGATATAGTTACTTAGTTATAATTAAACTGGTTACATTTTTTACACTTTTCCGAAGCACCCTAGGGGTTTTTTATTCAAAATTAGGTCAGATCTCCCCATAGAGACCTTTAACCAACCAATAAACCTTACTTTTTCCTCAAATCCTGAAACACCCAACACCGGATAGACTTGCTAATTATGCAGCTCTTAACCACTCTACTCTTTTCTATAAGCGGATAACGCTTTGAATGAGGCAGTAATTTCTTTAAAAGCTTCATGTCCGGAATGGTCTGTCCTAACGCCCTGCAACGCTCTTCAAAGGTCTTGAAGCTCAAAGCTATCTGACCTTTCTCAAGGGTATGGTTAACCCCGTATTCAGAGGAATGTGTTTTGGCTTCTAGATATTCATATGTTTCCCAGAAATCCTCTACAGCAGGATGATCCATGGCAAGACGATCCTCACGCAGGGCCGCACGTTGACGCAGGTAATTCTGCAAACTCTGAATTTGTTGATCTGAAATAGATGGGAAAATAACCTTCAAGGCATGGCCACAGGCTGCTATTTGAGCATGGTTTTTTGCTATACGCTCATTTTTCAGCACCTGGGAAAAATGGCCCTCAATGCGGTCAAAGGCTTCAAAATAGGTACTCAGGATCTTCTTTTCATTTTTCAAAGCCTTGGCCAGAAAGCCGCAATAATCACTGCTGGAAGCTCTTTCAAACTTCCTTGCGACTTCACGTGTACCATGTCCATGGTGCGCCTTATCAGCATGGCAATGAACTATACGCTGAAGCAGTGCTTCAGATCCTTCCACTTCGGCATTCTGAGAAATTACAAGCGAAGCCTGAAAGATTGACTCTTCAACTTCGTTGTTACGCTTGGCCACACCCAGTGTTCCGGTTCCACGACCGTTGTAAAAAGGCTTGCATTCGTCAAAGTTGAATTGCCGTTGCTTACCATCAGTAATGCCGGAATCCCTGTCAGATTCAATAATGACGATAGGAAGGTTTGAAAGCTGGCTGAAGGCCCTGCGGCGTCCGGCCTTGGTCGCCTTCATAACGTCAAAGCCTTCATAATCGTCACGACCAAACAGCTTCCAAAGGAATTCAAGTACCGTGGATTTACCCGCGCCGGGGTCACCTGTTAATTCAAAAAAAGGAAAGCTCTTGTGCTGCTGGCGGATCTGCTGGACGAAAAGAGTTCCAAGCCAGAAAGACAAAAGAGCTACGCCCTGCCAGCTGAAGGCTGTCAGGAAGTCGTCAAACCAGTCAGGGGTAAAATCTCCCTTCGGTGAAACTGAAATGGATTTAAGACCCGGCCGGATATACTCCCGACCGATGGAAAAGAAATTCTCTTCGCTTAACTTCTTTTCCTGCCCCTTGTGGTAAGCCCTTTCCGGGAAAACATAGGATTCTGATTCCTTGTCATATCCAACCCATGAGACAGAACGGACTTCCTTAATTTCATCACCGAGCCAGCGTTCAGATAATTCCTTCAGGTCTTGCGGTGATCCATGGAAGTCTCCGCCGCTGGTCTTGGTCACAAGGGCCTTCCGGAAACCTTCCACAGAAATGATGCTGGTGCCGTCCAGGTTTACTATCTGGGTCGGCCTCTTCGGAGAACGGATCTTAAACACATACCACTGTTCACCCTGTATTTCGTCCCGCTCCAGGTACATGCACTCTGGGTGTCTGTTGCAGATCCGCTTTTTAGAACAGCAATCCCGGAACACGCTTATGTTCCGTTTATCTGTTACCCGGTCTGACATTTTCTCTTTTTGGAATTTCTCTATATCGACTTCGCAACTGTAGAGCCGCCCGAACATTCCAACCACAATTCTTTTTTTACCAGTCTGAAAATGCACGTGATAAGCGTATTCCCGTACATTTTCGGCCAGCATAAGCCGCCCCTGGTAACGGCATTCTTTTACAAACCTCTGGGCTTGCGTTGGTTCCACAAGTGGATCCGGCCGCCCCCATTCACCTTCAGGAGGCAGCATCCCTTCTTTATGAAGGTCGTCCCAGTCCCGCCCTGCAGGAAGCTTATAAGCCATGTATTTCTGGCCCATATCCTTCAGCCGCTTGGCATGTTTGCGCATGTCCTTAACCCCGGCCTTATCTCCATCAAGGCCCAACACCCACATAATTTCTTTCTTCTCATGCTGCTTAATAAAATTACTGGGGAAGTTATTGCAGCTGAAAGCAGCAGCGACCTTAATTCCGTGGTGGTATAAAGCTATTGCGTGGAAGATCCCTTCCACAATAAAACAAGTATCCCCTTTTTTCAGGGTCTGTCCTGGTGGTGTCCACACGTCCCCCTTGAAAACGGATCCGTCCGGTTTCCTGCGCCCACCGAAGTGAGCTTTCTTTCCGGCCTTTTCAGTCTTGTCGATGATTCGTTCCCAGTATCTGGTACGTTCCTTGTCCAGATAAAAGCGCACCGTGGTAAAATAGAAGTTGGTGCGCGGCATCTGGCAGGCAGCCTGCTCGTACCAGCCGCGGATCTTGGAAAGGTCAAAGCCGCGGGTAAGTGCCAAGTATGCGTCCGCGGTCCGGTTCGGTTCTTTTTCGGTGGGCTTGTATCTTTCAGTGAAGTTGGTGAAGAGCTCCGGCACCAGCTCACTAACTTTGAAGTTTGCACCGCATCTGTTCTTGCGGTTGCAATCAATTATCCAAGGCTTTTCCTTGGATACATAAAGTTCCTTTTTCCCGCAGGAAGGGCAAACACCCTCCTGCAGGTAAGAACCACGGTCTTTAAATTGTAAGACCGGATCATTAATCAATGCCCGTACAATCTCATGTACGGGCACAAAGGATTCGTTATTCTGGGTCACTGGCTGCCCCCTTCTTGGGAAGTGATTTCAGTGTCAGAGCCCTGTAATAGCCATTGATCATGGCTACGGCGTTGGCTTCGGTAACTCTTTCAAAGCCTATCCGTGCCTTTTCTTCAGTTTTGAAAGGAAGGCTGCAATTATACACGCCCATTCCTTCAGGCTGAAAATAGAATATTACTTCTGAGTCCTCTTCATCTTCTTCCAGCAGCACGAGAATTTGGCCGTAATCTTGGTTTTCGTAAAGCTTGGCAAACGGCAAATCTGATCCGCCTGCTGACAGATCTAACTTCTCGTAAAAAGCCACTACCATGTCCATGGCTTTGGTGGAGTCGATGCGCTCAAAACATTTTGCTGACCGTTCTTCCCTGTTCTGGCCATGATAAATGTATGCAAAGTTGCATCGGCCGAGATTTTCAGGCTGAATATAAATTCTGACTTCCAGTCCTTCATCACCTTCATCTTTTTTAACTAAAATCTGGCCATGTTCCTCAGTTTCATACAACTTCGCAAACTTAAACATTTGCCACCCCCTTTGCTGCAGCAGTCTTGCCGACACGCCGGGGATGGATAACCAGAAGCGGCTTCCTCTTTTTGAACTTCAACGGAAAGACCCTACGCGCAGGAACGACAGGATAACGTTGATTCAATTTTGCAATTGCAGATCTAATTTCAACCAGTGCTTTTTCAGGATTATGATCAATAAATATATTAAGAATTTCCCTTCTGGGGCTATGCTTCTTCGGCGGAGTAATGTCTACGTCAAGGTAGTTTGAACTCCCAGTATATGAATAGTGAATATTGTCAGGAACCCGCTGGTTGATTTCTATGCATAAGCTGGCCAGCTCCACCATTGCCTCATGAAGTTCAGGATCAAGCTTAAACATGCGCCACCTCACTAGGAATATAAGAAACCTCACTCTTTACAGTGATCCGAAAAAGCTTCCTATTTCCTTTGGAATCTGTAACTTCAATGGGCGGTTTACGGTCAAAATCTTCCTGAGCTTCCGACTGCCAACCGTCCAAAAGCTCCGCTTCTTCTTCTGCGAACTCGCTAGCTGCAACGGCCATACACGGGCTGTTAAATAAGCCTTCATCAGTTTCGCCTTGAAATTTAACTGTGAATCGTTCCATTACTTTTCCCCTCCATTTTCAACATCAATTGCGTCATCCAAAACAACCGCGCACGAACAAACCGCCTGCGCAACCAGATCAACAAGGATCTTTGCACCGGCGGTGATTTCTGCTTCCGGGAGTTTCTGAAGAGTTTCCAGAGCGCAACAAGCGTCAAAAAGGGAGTGAATTGCCTGATCGGCGGTAAGGTCTTGCTTGGCCATGATAGCCTCCATTGATTTAGGTGTCGGCTGCTCTGCGACCAAAAAAAAGAGCAACCAGAATTCCTAACACCAATGGTAGTGCCCCCATGCCTCACGACATGAAGATTCTGGTTGCCCTGTCTATCAGGATGGAAGTGCAGAAAATAAACTGCACCTATCCTGTCAGATTCATTAAGGGGTGCGCTAATGCGCAATAAAAAACCTCCATTAAGGTGGGAGGTCACCACCATTGATTTAGGATCTTTAGAATGACCCCAAATCACGAAGGTTGTCAAGCAGAAAAAATAAGTTTTATAAGATTTAATTAGTTTTACTTGTTGACAGGATAATGAAAACTTATTAAAACTAATTTCATGAACGACATCGAATGGACAAAGAAAGCGACAAAGCAGCTCAGAAAAATCAACAAGCAAGATCAATCCACGGTTGTTGAAGCTGTTGAAGAGCTGGAGAAATGGCCCGACTGTAACAACGTAAAGAACTTGGTAAACCGGATCGGTTACCGCCTCAGAGTAGGACGATACAGAGTTATTTTTATCGTTGTCGCAGGCTCCCCGATCATAATCAAAATCAAGGAGGTCAGAAAGAGAGATGAAAGAACATACTAAACACCAGATCATCAAAGGCCCGGACGGAAGTCCGGCCTTTGTGGTCATTCCGTATGATGAATATATAGAAGAATTCGGCTCCGAAGCTAAAACAGATGAGGAAGTGACAATTCCCCATGCGGTTGTAAAACTGAATATTGTAAACGGGTACAGCCTGATTCGTGCATGGCGTGAATACCTGGGGCTTACCCAAGCAGAAGCAGCCAAAAGAATCGGCACTTCGCAGCCAGGTTTTGCCCAAATGGAAGCGCCGGACGCGAACCCCAGAACATCCACACTTCTTAAAATAGCTGTAGCCTTCGGCATAGATCTGGAGCAGCTGCAGGAAGAATAATCGTTCATCTTTGTCCTTGTCATAAAAAAACGCCCTTTCCAGCCACTGGTCAGGGCGTTTTCTGTTATCGCTATTGAAATTTCATTCTGTGGCCCTCCCAGACGGATCTTCCGCACATTGCGGTTAGGGGTGGGTTGGAGAGAAAACGGGAGAGCCACAGATTTAGCCGGATAACCCTACCCCGGCAGGCTTGCAAAAGGAGGTGTATGTCGATTGATTTATGCCTTTTTCTTCAGCAGCTTTGATAAATATCTTTCTGCCTTGCGAATCTTGCCGATCATTGTAAAAACTTTTTCCTGCACTTCTGACAGCTCTTTGATTATCTTGCGTAACTCACGAGATTCTATAACCCCGTCTTCAATTGTTTCGGCTGCAGCCTTGCCCACATCACTGGTTTCTTTGAAGAGATCCGCGGCATCCTTCAGCAGAGAAGGACAATCCACCTTTTCATGACACGGCTTATCCAGAGCCTTATCCGCTTGAGCAATCAGCCAGAGAATAATTATGTTATTCCCTAGCACTTCGCACATCTTTGG
Organism: Desulfovibrio sp. UBA2564; assembly: GCA_002340305.1. GTDB lineage: Bacteria > Desulfobacterota > Desulfovibrionia > Desulfovibrionales > Desulfovibrionaceae > Maridesulfovibrio. The sequence continues at coordinate 1,388 of DDLU01000057.1, read as the reverse complement.
AAGTTTATCGTAGCTGGTGTAGTATTCTTCCAAAGAGAACACCCGGTGACAGTTGCTGAACTCGTAGCCCATTTCTTCAGCCACTTCCTTTTCAGTTTTGCCACTCACCTCAAGAGCCAGCCTGAATGCGTCATAGGCTTCAATCTCTTTCAGCATCTTCATATCAACATTCATCTTTCTACCCGTCCTAATTGAATTTAGCTTTGCGACATGCAGCGCGGATCTGAGCGGCCGGAACGCCGTATTCATCCCGTAAAATTTTAATCGCCCTGCGCAGCTGCAGAAACTTCGTTCCCAGAACTATTGCCCGTCTTCCACATCCGGACATGTGCAGGTGCTTGCGCTGGTGGCGGTAGCTTCTGGGATCCACGCCTAAAAACTTTGCAGACTCGGAATAAGAACCAAGCTCTTTATGCAAGTATTCAATGTGTCGTGTGATTGCTTTTGTCATGCATCTTGTTTAGGAGATTATCTCCGCTATAGTCAAGGAGAAAATCTCCACTTTCTGCCGGAGATATTATCCTATACTGTGGTTCCGTCCGCCCCTGTGCTGGTCAATTTTCTTTGTAGGAGACTGAAATGGATGCTCATTTAGAACGGTACTTTATTGAATTCGCAACTCGTAAAATCAAGGAAAGGGGACTATCACATTCAGATTTTGCCAGAAGGGTTTTCCCTGGGCAGTCACTGGGAACAGCGGAACGAGTTTGGCGGCAGCTGCGAAGCCCCCAGCCGGACAAACCACCCCGGAGATTAAGCCTTAACGAAGCGGAGAAAATGAGCGAAGCTTTAGACGCAGAGTTTCCGGCTTTCATCTGGGAAGTCTACCAGTACAAAAAACAAAAACAGGCCGGATAAACCGGCCTTTATTTTTACTCTGCATTCTCCAGCTGCACAGCTATATTGTAAATTTTATCCTTCAAAGCCCCCAATAAAAAGGCCAGCCCTACCGGGGCCAGCCTGCAACATGACTCCATCGCTTCTACCAGCAGATACAATTCTTCAACAGGATCCTTCTTCATAAAAACGCCTCCCCTGGAATCATTTGTCTGATTCTCAGAATTACAAGCTTGAAAAAACGGAGATAATCTCCTATTCAGATTTTCACTAAACGGATATTATCTCCTAAATACATCTTAACTTCAAAGCTTGTAGTGAAAACCACTGAGCTTTTAAATCACCAAAATAAAGGATTCTTTATGGAAATTAGAGGTCCATTTTACAACCAGAAAAAAGCTGCAGAATACTGTGGTTATTCAGCTTCCGCATTTGCTGACAAATTGAAATCCTACAACCTGCCCAAAGTCGGCCCGAACAGAAACAGGTACGCCAGGTCGATTCTTGATCTGTGGATGGCTGATCCGGATCAATTCAAGCCGCAACCATTG
>DDLU01000276.1 GCA_002340305.1 Desulfovibrio sp. UBA2564 | reverse complement strand
TCTGCTGCCGGAAAGCCATATCGCGGGCTTTCCCGGTAGCAATAAAACATTTACGGCCGGAATATTCTGCAAACAGGTCGAGGGCGTAGTCTGATTTTCCCGACTTATTGCCCCCCAGTACAAATGTAATCAAGTTTTCTCCTTGGTACATGAGTACAAAAGAACGGGAAAACTATCTTTACGTACTCTATTTCCAGCAAAGACTGCAACCACAATAAAAATTTCACAAGGTATTACTTAATACTTCTTGTAGTACAATAATCATCTAATAATTGCAGTGACTTGAAAAAAGATTTTTCTTCAAAGACCTCAACAGTGACAGTCCCGTCAGCAGCTAAGATTTCAAGCAAAATACCCAGAATTTCAAAACCTTCAGGTTCAAGATGCTCTAGACCTAGATGCCGTCCTTTCGGACCGGGAGCGTTCAGGTGCAACATAGCAACCAACTCTGATAAACCTGATTCACGCAGGAGGTCATGTTGTGCGTAAGCCAGTATGTGGCCCAGATCAAGGCAAATTTTCATCCCGCAGTCAGCAATGGTTCCAGTCAGGCCGATTAAAGAATTTTCCTTAATATTTTCAAATAATATCTTATCTGGATCTATAGGACTTCTTGCGATTGCCGCCGCAAAATCTTTTATGATTTTTGCTGCTTCTAACCCGGTAGCAGGAGGATGGACAACATGGGCTTTTGGATCAAGGTGTGCGGCTTTGTCATTTAAAGCCAGCACAATTTCTGCCACTTTCCACCCTCCTTCATGCCATGGCAGATCGAGCGGATGATGGATATGGAAGGAAAGTCCTGTTTCAGCTAAATCATTTGGAAGATCAGCCTCGGTATAGGCCAGACAGGACTCAGCTTCAAAAAAAAGCAGAGCGACCTCGTTCACCTTCCCGACGAGGAAACGGCAGTTCTCGGCAATTGTACCCGGAATTACCCATGACGGGGCCGCTAACTGAAAAGAACTATCAATACCATTCAAAAAACTGAACATTTTTGCCGCCTAGAATTCATTAAATCTATAATCTGCATTCTGCTCATTTTTCAACACACTGAACAGCAAGGTATTTTTATACACGGCATAAGTATTGCTTAAAATAAAGCATATTCAATTATGTCGGGAGAATGAAAAATGAAACGGGTCAGGAACTTTTTCCAGCACCACTTCAACCCGTTGCACATCTTCTGCAGGCTCAGAGGCGCAGGTTTAAGCGCAATGGCAGCCAGAAGAATGTCAATGGTTTATGAAAAGATGGTTTACAAGGTTTTTCTGCTCTAATTAAAACCTTGCCACCGCTTATTCATATGCGCGGACCGGAAAGAAAAGCTTACATATCCAGCAAGCTGATTTTCTTTTCCTTCTGGACCTTTCGTGCAACCATCGCCGACTTCTTCACGCCCTCAGGCAGATTCTTCAAAAACCTCGAAACAGGTAACATCAAAGTCCGCCCGTAAAGCGGTCTCTTTGCCGCATGGGAAAGATAAAGATTTCTCTTGGCCCGGGTCATGCCTACGTAAAGCAGTCTGCGCTCTTCCTCAGTATCTTCCTGCACCAGAGGTCCGTCACCTGAAATCTTTCCGGTCAAAATATCCGGTCCGGCAAAAGGCACGATTCCATCATCAAGCCCTGCCAGAAATGCTGCTTCAAACTCAAGTCCTTTTGCGGCGTGCATGGACATGATGCGTACCTTTTCAGCCTTATTGCGCACCTGATCGAGATCGTTCTGCATATGAATCCAGTTCAACAGACCGGACCATCCACCATGCTCCTTATACCCCTTAACCATATCCCGGAAGGCTTTGCTCTCCCAGAACAGCTGGTCAAAAGGCGGCATGTCGGTCAAGTAAGCGGAAAGTCCCAAGGGACCACGGGCAATGACTTTTTCAGGAACTTCCGGCACCTCATCATCAGCATCTTCGGCAAAGCCGAGCATGCGTCTGGCTGCCCCCAAAAGAACTTCTACCCTTGGATCATGCCAAAAACTCTCAGCCTCCGGCACACTGCAAGGAATCCCCTGTCGCTTTAACATTGCTTCGATGGGACCGATCAAAGCTTTGAAACGGACCAACACGGCAATGTCACCGGGGCTTAAGGTTCCCACCTCTCCGGCATCCACAAGGCTATGGCTGGTAGCGCCGATGAGTTGCTTAACGCGTTCGGCAATCCATGAGGCTTCACGATTGCTGTCCGGTGCGGAAAAAAGTTGTATCTCAGCCTCATATTCACGATGTGCTTTAAGCTCCGGCGGATTCTCAAGCACTGATGCCGAGGCATCTAAAATGCCCTGCGCAGAACGATAATTATCTTCAAGGGTAATCTGAATCAGATTTTCCCAGAACGCACGAAAGCGATTCGCCACATCCCCGGCTGCACCACGGAAGCCGTAAATGGACTGATCCGGGTCACCGATGGCAAAAAGCCCTTCCCCATCATCCCCGGCAAGACGCTGCACAATCGCCAATTGCAAAGGCGAAAGGTCCTGAACCTCATCTACCAGAACGTGGGTAAAAGTCCGCACGTACTTGTCTGATTTAAGTTCGGAAAGCCAGAATTCCAGCAGGTCAGTATAATCGACCAGATTGTACTGATCTTTCTGGCGTGTATAGTTGGCTAAGATTTCAGCAGGCCCCTCGCTCATGGGCTCCATAGTCTCGCGGGAAAGGCTGATGGATTCCCAAGCAGACTTGAGCTTTGCACCGTTCAACTCGGGATTAGCCCTTGCAAAGACCCGACGCGCGGTCTCTTCATTGAGGATAATCGGATCGTGATCAAAAGCGGAAGCCCAGTATTCAAGGGCCAGAGCATGCAAAGTATCGGCGCGGGGCAGAACCTCATCATCACCGAGCATTTTACGCATACGCTCGTTCATTTCCTCAGCAGCTTTACGGGTAAAGGTCAGCGAAAGAAGCCGGCGTGCACGGGTTCCGCATTCCAGCAGATGCTTGATGCGTCCCATGAGAGTCTGGGTTTTACCTGTTCCCGGTCCGGCAATAACCAGCACTGGTTCAGGTCCTGCTTCAATAGCCTTTTTCTGGGCCGCGTTAAAGCGCACCACCCCGGAATCTTCTTCCGGTTCGGATGTCTTGCGGACATCGGCTTCCGGCTTGGGATCATCAAGATCGCCCTTGGGTTTGCGGACCACAACCAGTCTCACACCGTTAACAATTTCATCGCGCTCCTGTGCGGTAAAAGCAGAAATGGTTCCGTACTGTCCGTCAAAGCCGGAATTACGGATAACCTGCCCCTCACGCATACGGCGGATGCCCTCGGCAAGATGTACGTTATGGCGCTTAAGGTCCTCAACCGGAACCTGCTGTAAAATGGAAAATTCTGAACCGAATTCTTTGATCAGCGGCGCATAGACACCGAGCACTTTCTTGGTTTTGGGTCCGGTACCCACAACCTCGGAAATAAGTTCTTTTAGCGGTACCAGCGAATCGAATCCGGGCTGTCCTTTCGGCTGCTGCGCTTCCTCGCGGTCTGCCAATTCCATGACCCTTGAGTAGACACCCATGGTCAAAGGCTTGCCGCAAACGGGACAGATTCCGCCACGCATCTTCGATTCATGGGGATCAAGCACCACTCCGCATTTTCGGTGTCCGTCCATGTGGTATTTCCCTTCTTCGGGGAAGAACTCGATTGTACCCATAAATTTATGCCCCAGCCCTTCTCCACGCAAAGCACGGTAGATACCTTCATAGGACATATTGCCGCTGAAAATATTTGCCTCGCGACCAAGGTTTTCACCGGAGTGTGCATCAGAGTTGGAAACCATGCGGTATTTATCCAGCGCGGATATAAACCAGTTCATTTCCGGGTCAGAGGAAAGCCCGGTTTCCATGGCAAAAATTTCAGAAGCCAGATCACCGTAACATTCTTCAACAGTATCGAAGCCGGATTTAGCTCCGAAGAGTGAGAACCACGGGGTCCAGATATGGGCGGGAATAAGAAAAGCTTTGTCGTGGGTTTCGAGGACAATTTCGAGGAGGTCTTTGCTGTCCAGACCAAGGATGGGCCGTCCGTCTGAGTTCAGGTTGCCTATGGTATCCAGCTTGGCGTTGAATTTCTTAACCGATTCCAGATCGGGCATGTAGACCAGATTATGGACTTTGCGGGTTTTGCCGTACTTCTTATAAATGGAGCTGATTTCAGTCTGGAGCATGAAACGGGTCTGTCCGGCAAAGGGGCCTTCCACCCAGTCGATGGATTCTTCCAGCCCCTGCGGTTCGCGCAAAGAGAGCAAACCGGAACCATCCTCCACCAATTGCTCTTCGATCTCGGCCACCCATTCGGGATGGGTGAAGTCACCTGTACCGATGACATCAATCCCCTTAATCCTTGCCCATGCAGCCAGAAGGCGCGGGTTCAAGGCTTTACTGGTGGCACGTGAAAATCTGGAATGGATATGCAGGTCGGCTATAAATCTTTCCATGGTCTACCGTTCTTCCCCATCGTGATCATTTATTGATCAACTTATCTTTTAAAACAGCACAACCAACTATAAAAGCTGGATTTTATCATATCATCATCGAATCATCACAACCCTGTTAAGGCTTACAAGGGACACTACATGCAGGGCGAATGGATTGCAAGGCGGCCTCCAGTTTGATAGTGGAGTTTTTAACAAAAAAATGGAGATAATGTGAGAAACGCTACTATATATGATATATGCGATACCCCTATTTTAGAATGTAACACCCCCACAGTTCCGGGCCAGAACCTGCGTAAACTTTACAAAAAACTTTTCGGCAACCCGCTCTTCAAGCATTTTATCCTACGCTGGTGCTCACATCCGGCAATTTTCCAGAGTCAGGTCGGTCCTTTTCAGGAGATGATGAAAGCTGCCATGCAGGCCAGCTATGAAAACTGGCAGGACAGGGAATGGATTGAAACCACTTTCGCTCCGCTGGCAAAACTGCTGGATCGCGTTCAGGACCCAGAGTGGCGTATCCGCGAAAAAACATATACCAAACCTCCGTGTATCCGCGAGAAAGAAGTTAATGAAGTACTCGACGCGGTACTTTCGGACATTATCCGGGTCTGGAACAAAAATCCCAAGGATCCTTTTTTCCCGGTATCCGCACAGGTGCTCATGCCCGGAGATTCCATCTGCGACGGTGAAAATTTCATGAATATCATGACCGGACTGGGTTCATATGAATTTCAAAACATCAATCTGCTCTTCGCGCTGATGCGCTGCTTCCTGCACGCCAACCCACTGGCCCTGAAAATCTTCCGCCGCCCGTGGAAAGGTATTGCTGAACCGCTCTCCATGCGGGTTTCATGGATCACCCACCGTACCGGATTTTATGACGATATTTTCTGGGAACAGATTTACAACCTTTATATATTGGGAGAGCTTCCCAAGGAAGAGCAGGAAAAACTGCGCGAAATGATGGAATCCATCCTCCATTTCCTGATTATAACCAGTATGGAATTGCTGGAAGCACCCTCTTCCGGCATCAAGCATCCGGCGATCACCTGCCTGCCCAAAGACGGTAACGGTCAGCCGCTTTGCAACCTCAAACCTCGCGACTGGAAAGCCAAAAAAGAGCTTGGGTTTGACGATTACGTACCCGATGTGGACACCACTTTTCTCGCGCTGGCTATGAGCCGCAAATGGCTTGATCTGGTGGAAGAAAAAAATATTAAAGCGAATGAGGAACTACTGCGCGCTGCCGAAGTGTTTCTCGATTTCCCGTGGGTTGAGATCATCAATGAATATCAAATCGGTGGCGGCAACAAGACCAATCCTCCGACCATCACCATGACCCGCCCGCTGGATTACTTCGGCTCCGTACCACTATGGTTCGATAAGCCTTTCAAACGCGACAAGGAAGACGGACGCGTTGTACGTGAGACTCTGGGTAATGAAATCTGCCCCGGTCACAATATGGATATTTTTGAATCCATCCTCGCCAACCGTTACCAGTGGAAGGCACTTGAAGGTGAAAACCTTGCCACCCTGCAAAGGTTCCTGACTTTCCATCACAACGCTTTTAGAAGCGGCAATTTCAAAGAGGACAGCGCAGTTCGTTTTTATCTGCCGGAAATTTACGTCAGTTATGCTGGAAGACTTTACGACACTTGGCTGACCATCCCCGAAGATGAACGGCAACTTATCGACCCTGAAGGCAAAGTAGAGCAGATCAGGGCTGCAGCCATGGACTACTGCAAATATGACATGCTCGGCGCAACCCTCAATCCCTTCGATGCATCGCTTGCAGTAGCGACCCTATGCCTGCTGCGCTACCCCAACCGGGGTGACGGACTCATCGAACGGGGCATAAAAGTTTTACACGACAGCCTCGGCGAGGGATTATTCAAGCATCCCTACAAAGCCTACGAATGGACCATGGTTCGCCATCCGACAAGGATCATCGTCGGTAGTGAAGTAACAACTTCGCTCTTCGCCATGAACGCGATAGCTTGTTACAAACATTATATGAAATAAAGAATGCCTTCGGCGACCCTACAGGGGCTTAACCCCTTTTCCAAAAGGGTTTGTTCCACTATCGCTATCTCTAAGACTCGCGGAAGACCGCTTGCCTAAAAGTTAGTGCTAGAATCCCGAAACATTTTAATAAAAAAGCTCGCACTGCTGATAACATTGCGAGCTTTTTGCTTACGTATTTGGAGTAAATTTACTTCAATTTCTTCCCATCATGCCATGCACGCCCAACACACTCACCCACATCCCAATATTTATTATCAGGCATGGTCAGGGTGAAAGGATTGACCGTCTTGATGTCCGGCACATCATCGACGAGCACTTCTTCATCGCACCATGTGGCAACAACCTCACCCACGAATAAAGTATCGTTAGGCAATTCCATGGAATCGAAGACCTTGCATTCGATGGCAACCGGGCAATTGCTGATCACCGGGGCATTTTCCAACACACCGGGAACCACATCAAACAGACCGGACTTATCCAGCTTGGAACCGGAAACCAATCCTACAAAATCGGTAACTTCAACCATTTCCACGGATGGAATGTTCACGCTGAATTCACCGCTGGCCTTAATCGCCATATTCGAGAAATGGCGCTTACCAACGGAAATCATCATCAGTGAAGGGTTGTAGTTAACCCGTGAAACCCAAGCGAGGGCCATGTAGTTATTACGTCCTTCGTACCGGGAACCCAGAATTGTCTGGGGCATGGGCAGAGTGAAACCCTGAATTCCTATATTTTTCTTAGCCATTTGAACTCCTCGGTAAAAACAATACTGGCCCTAACAATTCCATAAAATCTAAATGAATGCCACCTGAAACTAAAAGAGAACATGAACTTGCGAAGCCGCGAAGTGCTAATAAAAAGTTTCTCTGGCCGCCGGAGCAACGGCAAAATCATTTCACCAAAAGCGCAAAGCGCATCAACACTCTCTTACAAGAAAAGTAAAAGAGACAAAGCCATCACAGCCATGCCGCTGACCAGCCCGTATATGGACAGATGGTGCTCACCATACTCTTCGGCTGCGGGCAGAAGTTCATCAAGTGAGATGAAAACCATAATCCCGGCAACACCGGCGAAAATCACACCGAACACGGTCTCGGACATGAACGGCATAAGCAGCAGGTAGCCGACCAAAGCACCGATAGGTTCTGCCAGACCGGACAGGAAGGAGTAGATGAATGCCTTCTTCTTGTCCCCGGTAGCGTAATAAATGGGCACAGAAACCGCGATACCTTCGGGAATGTTATGAATAGCGATAGCCACCGCAATTGCGATACCGAGGCTGGGATCACTGAGGGCAGCGGTAAAAGTTGCCAGACCTTCTGGAAAGTTATGAATACCGATTGCCAACGCCGCCATGGTTCCCATGCGGAAAAGCTTACGTTTGCCCTCTTCGCTCTCGAGACCGTTTTCTTGCCCGCCGGTCCCTGCCTGAGCAAGACTTTCCGCACTCATTTCCTCAATGCGATGCATTTCATGCGGATTTTCATATGAAGGTACAAGCTTATCAATCAAGGCGATAAGAGCAATGCCGCCGAAGAATGCAATTACAGCCGCCCATGTTCCGGCGACTTCGCCCATGTCAGCCTGCAAGGCATCTTTGGCTTTGACCATAATTTCCATAAAAGAAACATAAATCATCACCCCGGCGGAAAAGCCAAGTGATAATGACAGGAACTTCGGATTGGTCCTTTTAGCAAAAAAAGCGAGCGCGGAACCGATCCCGGTAGACAGTCCGGCAAAAGCAGTTAAACCGAAGGCGAATAAAACATTCTCAGCAAACATAACCTCTCCTTATTTTTTGGGGTTTAGACGGCAAAGCAAAGGAGCTTCGATAACCAGTATTTTACGCGGTCCCAGTTTGGAATCAGGGTTAGCTTTGGCGATAGCATCAATATTAGCCATATTGGTAATATCTACTTTATTTACTCCGCTATTGCGGGTGGCGTGGCAAAGCCAGACATGTCCTTCATTATCAGGGACAATCAATCCTACGTGATAATGAATAATTTTGTAATTCTTAAATTTAATCGGTTTGCTCATGGAGAAAAGATAAACATGCCCCGGAGTCATCTGCTTGATTACATCTGCCCATGCGGACCGATCACTCAACTCAAATCCACGCAGGACCATACCATCATTATCTCCAATGACCGAGGTCTCACCATAAGGAAGCACGGCTCTACGCGGCAACCCTTCAGTAAGGTTGAGGATAAGATCATAACCGAAATCCCAGTCCTCACCGTAGGCAGAATCAGGACCGCTGTCCGCTAGGCGGTCGAGTGTAGCATCGGCAAGGTTAAAATTCCGGAAGAAAAAGTAACGGGAAGCAGCCACTGTAAAGCCGCTACAGTTGAGTCCCGGTTCCTTGAGGTAGACTCCCGGTTCAGCAAAGAAAGTAAAATCACCAAAACGGTTGACGGCCGCATCACCGCGATATGGAATTCCTTCAAAATAACCAAGTAACTGCGCTGGATCGGAACATTTGCGTGGAGGCCCACCCAATCCCCTTGGATCTGGGATATTGGTTTTGGCACAACCCGAAATAAGGGCAAACAACAAAATGAAAAACAATATGCGAATCTTAGAAGTTACCATTTTAACGTTCCTTTTCTCCATCTTCCGGCTTTGAGGCAAGACACCTGAACCGTTCAATATTTTTGCGTCCGCCGAGAACGCCGACAATATCACCATCTGCAAACTGAAAAGAGCCGTCCGGGTTCTGAATGAAATGATCCCCGCGCAAAACTCCCGCCACGGAGACACCCGTAACTGTACGGATTTTACTCCCGGCAAGCGATCTACCGATAATTTCAGCCTCGTCACTGACCTCTACCCAATTCAGGTTAAGGGACTCAGCCGCTTTGCTCAAACGGGAAAGTTGCGCCGACTTAGGATAATTCCTTTCAACATCAGTGGTATACCTCTCCCGGCGCATGGAATCCATTACATTTTGAATCTCTACAGCAGGAAGGCAGAAATTAAACAAAGTCTCACGAACCATTTCCAGTCCGGTTTCGAATTCGGGCATAATAATATGATGCACGCCGAGTTCATTGAGAATTTCCAGATGCTCTGGGTTACGGGAAAGAGCCACCACCGGACATTGCGGCGCAAGATGGCTGATCTTCTCCAGAACAGCGGTTGAACCTCTCACCGAAGGAATGGTCAGCAACACCATACGTGCATGGGGAACGCGGGCCGCTTCAAGTACGATTTCCTGTCCGGCATCACCATAAATTACCGCCCTTCCGGCATCGGCAGCCAATTCAACTTTATTGGCATCAAGCTCGACCACTACATGCGGGATATCAATCTCGCGCAGAGCTTCTGCGACATAGGATCCGAACCGACCGTAACCGAGAATTACAACATGCCCGTCCAGTTCACTTTCCGGCAGGTTAACTGTCTGCAATGGATCGGTCTTACGACGACTCTGGAGCATGGAATAAACCGGCCCGGTACAGGAAGCCATGATCGGGGTAATCAGCATGGTAACAATACCCGCCCCCATGAAAAGAGGAAAATATTCCCTTGGGAAAGAACCGGAATCCGTACCCTGCTGCAAAAGCAGAAAAGAAAGCTCACCGACCTGAAACATACCGAACCCCAAGGCCAGCGGAATAACGTTACGGTAGCGGAAAAGACGGGCCATAGAGCCGAAGATAAGCCCCTTACCCACAAGAATTGCCAGTGCCAGAACAACGATGGTCCCGATATGATCCCAGACGTAAAAAGGATCAATGAGCATGCCCACGGAAGCAAAAAAAATAAGGCTGAAAATATCACGCAAAGGCAGGATGTCACTCAAAGCCTGATAAGCGTAGCGGGATTCACTGAGCACCATCCCGGCCACAAAGGCCCCAAAAGCAAAAGACAACCCTAATGAATGTGTGGCGTAACCAACCCCCAAGCCGATGGCACTGCATGAGAGCATAAACATCTCACGAGAATTCCAGCCGGCAACAATGCGCATAAACCGGGGGATTATACGCGAGCCAAGTACAAACATGGAAAAAAGGAAAAGAACAGTTTTAATACCTGCCATTCCCAATTCACTCAGCCCAAAAGACTCCGAACCGAGCTGCGGCATGATGATCAGCATAGGTACAATAACAATATCCTGCACCACCAGCATACCGAGCATTACCCGGCTGGACAAAGTTCCGACTAACCCTTTACTTTCAAGGGTTTTAAGCACAACCATGGTACTGGAAAGAGAAATAAAAGCCCCAAACCAGATGGACAGGTGATTATCCCAGCCCATAAGCTGTCCGGTTGCCCAGCCGCAGATCATTGTCAGGATTATCTGTACGGGTGTCCCGATCAAAGCCACATGGCGCACAGGTTTCAATTCTTTGATGGAAAATTCAATACCGAGGGTGAACAACAGCAGGGCTATGCCGATTTCCGCCAGTAACTCAACCTCGTGAACACCGGAAACAGTGATCCCTCCGGTATACGGGCCGACCAGAACCCCGGCAACGATGTAACCCAGCAAAAGCGGCTGGCGCAGCATACGGGCCACAAAACCACCCA
>DDLU01000073.1 GCA_002340305.1 Desulfovibrio sp. UBA2564 | reverse complement strand
TGATTTCGCCTCCGGCGACCAAAGGCCTATAGCCGTTAGGCGAGAGCTTCCTGCTCGAGTCTTACGGATATTGCAAGCAGAGCACCAAGGCCCTTTGGAATCCCTCATTTTGCCCTTCGGGCAAGAGGATTAATTTATAGGATTCTGATATGAAAAAAATATGTCTTTTAATTATGCTGCTCTCTTTGACGGGTTGTCATAAACAGACTAATACTCTCCCGCAAACTTCGAGCATGAGCATACTCACTTCGCTCACCGCGACAGAACTACTGACTGAAACCTTGGTTGCCGGCACAGGCATCAGGACTATTCTGACCGTCCCGGCCACCTACTCCATGAACTCCCATGCACGCTATTTTAAAAAGCACACAGCCCAGTTCAATGAGCAGGCTGCAAATGCGGCAGCCTGCGTGACCATCCGTTCCATCTGGAATCATGATGATCTTTACCCATACGCAAGACGCGCAAACGTACGCATTGTGGAAATTGACGGAGCCGCACCCATCGATAAAATGCAGGCCGGAGTTAAGCTGATTAAAGAAGTTAACGGCAAAATTTCTCCCTACATCTGGCGTTCACCGGGCAACCTGACCAAGATGGCAGACTTCATTTCCAAGGATCTAATGTCCCTTTACCCTGATCATACGCTTCAAATTGAGAGCAACCTTAAATCGTTGAAACAGGGTCTCTTCAAACTGCGCACTAACTACGAATCGAGACTAATCGAACTTGAATCAGTAGAAGTTATCAGCTTGACCGGAGACTTTGCGTATTTAATTTCAGAATTTGGAATCGATGAGGTGGACAGTTTCCAGAAACAGCAGATTGATTGGGATGATTCAGACATCGCCGCACTTGGCGAGTCCATCCGCGAAAATGAAATCAAAGCTGTAATCTGCAACCGCATGCCGCAGGACAGGATTCATGAAGTGATTGTCAGCAATGGAGCAAAGCCCGTTGTACTGACTACGCTGACAAAGATGGATTCAACTGATGACGGTGCCAAGAACAGGCTATTAAAATTGTACTCAGGGAATCTGGATCTTATCTGTAAGGGATTAAAATAAAAAAAAGCATACCCCAGCCAACGCGTTTTGAGGTGATTGGGGATTCAAAAGGTAAGGGGGAACTTTTGCTATAGCCAAAAAGTTCCCCCTTACCCTTTTGCCGCCGGAGGCAGCAGAATTAAGCTCTTTCGTCAAAAACCCGCTTGGTCTTGGCGAAACTTCTTGGCAGCAGACCGGGCTTGAGGATTTCCACATTGGCCCGGACAAGGATAAATTTCCTGATCTCGTCACAGATTGCTTTGGCGAGATTTGCATCATTATCCTCGGAAACTCCGATATTGCGCTCAACCTTAACGGACATGTGATCCAGCCCTTCGCGCCGCTCCAGATAAATCTGGTACTCGGAACTTGCTTCGGGAAAAGCTTCCAGCACGGAAGCGATCTGTCCGGGATAAATGTTGACTCCGCGAAAAATGAACATATCATCACTTCTTCCGGAAATGGTAGCGTGACGAGGCATGGAGCAACCGCAAGCACACTCACCGGGAATGATCCGGGTCAGGTCGCGGGTGCGGTAACGGACCAGCGGAGAAGCTTCTTTATTCAGGGTGGTCACAACCAGTTCCCCTACTTCGCCATCCGGCACAGGCTTGAGGGTTGCCGGATCAATAATCTCGACAATGTACTCATCACCCCAGTAGTGAATGCCGTCGTGGGCATTACACTCAATTCCGGCACCGGGACCGTAAAGCTCGGTCATGCCGGTAATATCATAGCTGCCCTCAAGTCCGAGGGCTTCTTCGAACTGCTTGCGCATCTTGGGCGAAGCAGACTCACCGCCGAAGATACAACGCTTAAGCTTCAAGCGTTCTACAATCCCAGCTTTGCGGGCCTCTTCGCCCAGCAACAAGGCCATAGATGCAGTAGAACAAAGGCAGGTTGCGCCAAGGTCTTCCATAATCTGCAACTGAATTTCAAGCATCCCCGGTCCAACAGGCAAAGTCATGGCACCGAAATGTTCCGAGCCGAGCTGGAATCCGGCTCCGGCAGTCCACAGGCCATACCCCACACAGACCTGCACACGGTCAAGAGTGGTCAGCCCGGGCAGCTCGTAACAACGGGCGAACATGTTTTTCCATGTTTCGATGTCCTTGCGGGTGTAGGAAAGAATCTTGCGTTTTCCGGTAGTTCCGCTGGAACCGTGAATACGAACCACATCTTCTTCAGGTACGGAAAGAAGCGGCAGCGGATAGCCTTCCTTAAGATGGTCGGCAGTGGTGAAAGGAAGCTTCTGAATATCATCAAGAGTCTTAATATCGCCAGCCTCTACACCCTGCTCTTTATATTGCGCCTGATAAAAAGGGCTGTTAGCGGCTGTATGTTCAACGGTCCACTTCAATCCTTCCAGCTGTTTATCAGCCAATTCCTGTGCACTAAGTTCCGGTATGAATCTATATTTGCCGCCCATTTTATGTCTCCGTAGAAAGCTTGTTCAATTATCGTATGTATCGTATCCACGTATGGATCAATTGTTTTTGCAGGGACACCCTAAAACTTCAAGTTATCTAAGGTCAACATGCATCTAATTTCCATCAATATTTTCCAACTGGTCGCGGCTGGTCTGTTCGGAGCTGTGCTGGGCAGCTTTTACGGATGCTGTGTCTTCCGCTACATTAACGGGCAAACACTCACCAATCCGCGCCGCTCGACCTGCCCCGACTGTGGGCATACCATCCGCTGGTACGAAAACATCCCGCTGCTCAGCTATTTTATGCTTGGCGGAAAATGCTCAGACTGCAAACAGAAAATAAGTCCCATGTACGCCGTTATCGAATCGGTTTCTGTTGCATGGGCAGTGTTGCTCATGCTGACCTTCGGGCCTACTATTCAGTGGTTAATGTACATGTTTTTCGGCGGGTTAATGATCGTTGCCTCATTCATTGACCTGCAAACCTTTATTCTGCCGGACATCATCACCGTTCCCGGCTCAATCGCAGCCGTGCCGTGCGCGGCATTACTCACCCCCCTGGGCTGGGAAGGAGCTTTGCTGGGTGCTGGAATCGGCGGTGGCTTGTTCTGGTCCCTGCGCTTGCTATACCGGGGCCTGAAAGGAGTAGAAGGACTGGGCCTCGGTGACGTTAAAATAATGTTTATGATCGGTGCTCTGGCAGGACCGCAAAATTTACCGTTAGTAATCACGGTTTCGGCCTTCACCGGGCTGGTTGCAGGGCTGATCATGATGGCAGTGGATAAGGATCAGGAATACGGATCAATGATACCGTTCGGGCCGTTTCTGGCTTTAGGTTCGATGCTGACCATTCTTTACGCCGAACCATTCTGGAACTGGTACTTAATTTAAAAAGGAAAGGGAGGAAGCAAAAATGCTCCCTCCCTTTTATATTCCATACTGAGGTTTAATTATACACCGAATGGACCGAACTTCTTAACGTATTCCTGAAGTTCTTCCCAGAGATGCTCAGAAAAGTTATCATATTTTTCAGCTGCGGAGTCGTAGCTTTCCAGTTTTTTAACCACATTTGCTGATTTCTCATAAACGGTTTTGAATTCTTCTTCACTCATGCCTGCCATCTTCATGGCTTCTTCTTTGGAAAGGTGACCGGTATGGGCAAAAACTCCGGACAGAACGCCCATCATATTTTTTACGTTCTTTTGTGCCATTGAGTACTCCTTAATTCAGATAAAAAATTAAAAACATCAATCTCACACCATTTTAAACCTTAGCACTATTTTCTTCATAATTGCAAGTAGTTCCCCTTATAATCTTCTTCCACCTACCAAATTACCACAACGTGCGAAAGACTGCATGCAACGTTGCTTTTTCGCGACTGCAAACGTATTGTCCGCTTTTAAACCACATTTATGAGAACAAATAATGAGTATTAAAAATAATAGTATCTGGATCAACGCAGGCGAAGCTTCCGGCGACATGCATGGTGCACGCCTCGCCAAAGAACTCATGGAGCGTGACCCCGGCCTGAAAGTAATGGGCATGGGCGGATCTGCCATGGAAAAAGCAGGCTGCGATATCTGTTATCCCATGCAACTCATCTCGCTGGTGGGACTGACCGAAGTTTTGCCCAAGCTTCCACGGTTGCTTAAACTTTTCGGTCAGATTGAAGATATCCTCAAAGCTGAACGCCCCAAGGCAATAGTGCTCATAGACTGCCCGGACTTTAACTTCCGTTTAGTCAAAATCGCCCGCAAATTGGATATACCTGTTTACTATTATATCACTCCCCAAATCTGGGCATGGCGACAGGGACGCGCAAAATTCCTGCAAAAGCACGTCCGCAAAATTCTGTGCATCCTGCCCTTTGAGCAACAATTTTTTAAAGAACGCGGTGTAGATGCGCAGTACGTGGGGCATCCCCTGCTGGACCTTATACCGCTTGATGAACTCGATGCCATTAATCCTGACCCGGATCTGATCGGGATTCTTCCGGGTAGCCGCAGCAAGGAAATATCTTCCCTGCTCCCTGAATTCGCCATGGCAGCTGAAAGGCTTTCCAAAGACTTCCCGGAACTAAAATTTTCCATAGCCCGTGCCCCGGGAGTGAAAGAAGAAAAACTACGCCATTTCTGGCCCGATCATATCCCGGTGACAATCAATCAACCGGAAAACAGATACCGCCTCATGCGCAATTCCAACGCAATCATGGCTGCTTCAGGCACTGCCACACTGGAATGCGCCTTGATCGGCACCCCGACTCTGGTGGCCTACAAGATGTCAGCACTAAGCGGATTTCTGGCAAAAAGGATCCTCAACATCAAATATGTCAGCCTCGCCAACATCATCCCGGATAAACTGATTCTACCGGAATACCTGCTTGAAAATGCCACTGCGGATAATTTCTACAAACAGATTCGCCAGTGGGTAGGATTCCCTGAATCCGCGCAAAAAGTACGTGCAGAATTAAAAGAATTGCGAGAAATGATAGGTGAACCGGGAGTTGCAGCCCGAACAGCCGAAACCATATTGGAAGATTTGAAGAGCATTTAGAACACAACCTGAAACCGGAGCGGATCAAAATGTCGAAAATACTTCTGGCACTTCTTTTTACGCTGTTAATGTTAACCCTTGCAGCATGCACAGGAGCCCGCAAAATTCCCGGTAAATACGGTTTTTACTCCACCAAATCCCCGGCCCTATCAATCAAATTCAATGGGCTGGAATATCAAGGAGAGTTCAAAGAAACCAAGAACGGAGCCAATGTTCACACTTACTATTATCTGGACCCGGACGGTAAACAAGCTGCATGGGTGGAACTTATAGACATAAAACAGGGCTGGAGACTTCCGCCCAAGAAAGTTCCCGGAGCCAAACTTTCCAACACTGGAATTTACTCAAAAGAAGTTGCTGGTAATAGCTGCTATGCACGCACTTTCCTCGTGCAACCCGAAACCGCCAAACGTGGTTTCGCCGCCATGTCCAGCTATACAGCAATCCGCATCTGCACAAAGCTGATCTCGCAAAGCCAGAAGATATCCATCGGCTATGCCGGGGAAGTTAATTCCGAACTGGCTGAGGAAATATTCAGCTCTTCAAATTACGGAGAATTGACCCAAGCGCAGAGGGATTTCTTTGCCGCCTTTGAAAAGCGTGCCGACACCGCAGTCGTCATGGATAAATTTCAAAAAGGTGATGTGGAAGGGAAAATCGAGCATGCAGCGATGCTTAGCAATCCGTGGTACAGATTCACGGATTTTATGCCACTGAAGCAACAGATTGAGAAGATTTCGCGGTAAGATATGCTTAAATAAAACAAACTAATTTTTTGCCATATATTTCGTGGCAGTTTCAGCTAACGTTACAATTGTTTTGGAAACGTCAGATGAGGTATCTTTCTTCGATCCACCGAACACGGAGATGACAAAAAAGATAAGAAAAAGAGTTGAAGCAGTCAGATAAGCTAAGGGCAATCCTAGGGCAAACTGAGTCTTCTCGCACAGACTTAGGAAAAGCCCCTGCCCCCAAGGGCATAAAAACAAATATATAATCGCCAAATAGTTAAAACAGATAATTGAGATACCAAACCGGAACAACCATCGTTTATGGCGCAAGTTTTGAGAGGCGTGCTGAAGCGCATTTTCTACTTGGATGGGATCACGCTTAGCAGGTTGTTCCGAATCGGGTGTGTCCAATATTTCGGAATAATCATTACTGGTAATATTTTGCTCAACCATTAAAGATAACCAAGCCTTTCCAATCGAATTTCCATTGCACGAGGAGAAACACCAAAAGACCTTGCCATGTCATTCAAGTTTGTAACCCCCTCGGAAAGCAATTGAGTGATAGCTTCGCGCGGCATAATCAAAGAAGCAGCGAATTCATTAGCTTGCTGTTCCTTCCAACTGTACCCGAACGAATGTGTTTCACGGGCTGATGGGCCATGCTGCAAAGCATGATGTCCAAGTTCATGAGCAACAGTAAATCTTGTTCTGTTAGAATGATGACCGGGATTAAAGGCAATAACTCCTTCCCTATATTCTCCAGATCTGTTGCAGCCTTGCAGACTTTCTTCCGGTATTACCTGTAGGCCAATCGCATTCGCAAACTTGATGGGATTGACAGGAAGAATCCCGTCCCACAAAGCAGCGAGATAGCTATTTGCGAGTTGTTCCGGTGTCATGTCGTTTTGCTCCTTGCTTCAAAACAATGCACCTGACAGTAACTGTAGGGCACTATACGCTAACTATAAACATATATTCCTGAAAATCAAGGAAAGCCAAAATCACTTAAAATTAAAAGATAGGGGGCATATTAACAATTTATTAATCTAGATCAACAACCACAAAAAACCCCGGAGCCGATCTCCGGGGTTTTTCTGACTTTGGACTCGCTGTGAAGCAATCACTGCGACTGCTTCACAATTCACAAACTGATTTACTTATAAAACTATACGCAGCCGGTAGGCTTGGGCAGACCAGCCATTTTACAAGCTCCCTTACCGGGACCGGAGGGGAACAGCTCATAAATGTGCTTGAGTTTGAATCCGGTAACCTTGGAAAGGATGCGGACCATGGGTGCGATACCGTTCTTCTTGTAGTAGTCCTGCAAGAAGTCGATAACCTTCTGGTGCTCTTCATTCAGTTCTTTGATGCCTTCGCCTTCTTTACAGAAGTCAACCCACTCGGGGCACCAGTCTTCGAACTTGAGCAGGAAACCATCTTCGTCTACGTCAAAGCTTTTTCCCTGAAATTCAACGATTGCCATGTAAAACCTCCTAAAAATTAATCGTAAAAGCGTCCTGCGCTTTAACAACAGGATATAGTGAATTTCCCGAAACCCAGTTTCGGAGAAAATTTCTCACTCACCCACAGTGCCAATTAAAACCTTGGCAAGAAAAATTCAAGAAAAATATTGTACGAGTTTGCATATTTCACACAAAAATGTCCAAGCAGGGAAGATCAAGCCAAGCCATTCAGCGCAATGCCCATTCCAAAATTAATTCCTTCTTAAGCAAAAAGCGGAAAATCTTTACATTTCTATCTCTGAATTAATTCGTAAAACGGAACTTTTGTCCGCCCTGAAACACGCTAAATATTTATTTTAATTAAACAAAAAACCAACGGAACAGTTTGTGCTTAATATTTTCCCATAAAATCAGGAGGAGCTAAAATGGAAATCAGTTTTGTAAAATCCCAGAACACTATTCATAGAAACGAACAGCCCGTACATACCCCGGTAACACCAGTTAGCCGTGGGCAGAAACTTGATTCTGTTTCCGGAAATATCAGATCCGGACTTAATGCAGCAGAAACAAACCCTGAACAGCTTCTGGAACAGACTGTAGAAGCAAGTGCACATGAAGGTGCCATCGATGGTGCTCATGACTTCAACATGGCAAGAATAATGGAACTTCTTTCCGACCCGCTGTTGCAGGAAGATGTCCCTGAATAAGGCACTTAAATTTCAAAACGATTTTCATCGAACACATTTTGCTTCATGGCAGAAGGCTTTGAAAGAGCTAAATGCCAGCCTTTTTTGCAGCATCAATGCAGATGATGCTTCATAAGCTGTCTGAGGCAAAGCCCGGAGGTCTATCCTTCCGGGCTTTGCCTTTTCTTGTACAAAATGCTAACAGGAGGAAGTTTCAGCCCATAAATGGTTACGACTATTTTCTATGAATAAAATCACTCTGATAAAATCACCGGACAAACCGACACCCGGATACCCCCCAATGGAGTCTTCCCTCATTCCCCCGCCACCGGTGGAAGTTGATCCATCCTTGAATGTTCCTACCGCAAAACAGTGCATGGCATGGTGGGACGATTACGGGATGCTGGACAATATCAAGGCGCACAGCATGCTTGTTGCCAAGGTTGCCGTTCAGACTGCGACTCTTGCTTATGAGTCAGGCATTAAAGTCGATATTCCTACAATTCAGGCATCCGCCCTGCTCCACGATATCGCGAAAAGCTATTGTATCCACCATGGCGGCAACCACAGCCAGCTTGGTGCTGCATGGGCTATGCAGCTGACCGGAAATCCGGCTATTGCCATGGGTGTGCTCCACCACGTTTTCTGGCCCTTCAAGCCTGAGGCTGACAAATATTTCCTTCCGTTGGTCATCAGTTACGCGGATAAACGCGTAATGCATGATTCTTTCACCACACTTGAAAAAAGATTCAATGATTTAAAAGTCCGCTACGGCAAGACTGAAAAAATCAAACGAAGAATTCACAAAACATATGAGCAGGCTCTTGTGCTTGAAGAGCAGCTTAGTAAACTTATCGGAGTTGATCTGAATGCATGTTCTCTTGATTGCGGGCGGCTGGTCTGAGGAAAGGGATGTTTCCTTAAGTGGCGCAGAAGGCATTGAACAGGCTCTTTTAGAGCTTGGGCACGATGTTGAATTCCTTGATCCGGCAAAAGATTTTAAAAATATCCTTACGCTTGCTGAACATGCGGATTTCGCCTTCATCAACCTCCACGGTTCACCGGGAGAAGACGGCCTGATTCAGGCTATGCTTAATCAGGTAAACTGCCCGTATCAGGGTGCGGAGCCGGAAAGCTCTTTCCTGACCCTGAATAAAGCCGCTACGAAAACTGTCTTTGATCAAAACCAGATTACTACTCCCCGCTGGGAGCTGATTTGCCCTGCTGATGGCTGCAAGGGTCTTGAAGGGCTTGAGCCTCCTGTTTTCATCAAACCGAATTCCGGCGGTTCCAGCCTCGGGATGACCTTTGCCCGTTCTGCCGAGGAACTGGAGAAAGGGATCGAGACGGTTTTCTCTCTGGGAGACAGCGCCCTTGTGGAAGAATATACCGAAGGTGTTGAAGTCACCTGCGGTATTCTTGATGGCGAACCTCTGCCGCTGATCATGATCAATCCCCCGGAAAATGCTGAATTCTTTGATTACCACAGCAAATACGCCCTCAACGGGGCGGAAGAAATATGCCCCGCCCCTATCGATGCGGCTCTGACTGAACAGATTCAGCAGATCACCGTTAAGGTTCATAAACTGCTGGGCCTAACCGATTACAGCAGGGCTGATTTTATAATTTCTGATGGAGTGCCCTACCTGCTGGAAGTGAACACACTCCCCGGCATGACTCCTACAAGTCTGGTCCCGCAGGCTGCAAAAGAAGCGGGCTATTCTTTCAATGAGCTGATCGCGAAACTCATTGAACTGGGCCAGCGCAAGCGGAAGTAACTTTTTTCAAACGGAACGGAAACGTCAGGATCAACACATGTCAGTATCGCTCAAACTCAAAGCTGCATCTTTTCTTTATGGCCTCGGTTGGAAAGCCGCTATCCCCTTTCTCAAGAAAAACGACAGACTGAAAGAAGGGTTCGACCGCAGAACACTTAAACACAGCCTGCCGCCACGCGCGGATGTCTGGATTCAGGCCGCCTCCGCAGGGGAAGCCAAAATAGCATCCCGAATCATGGAAAACATTACCATGAGCAGCCCGACCAAATTCCTGCTGACCACAAATACCGAGCAGGGACTTTCAGAGCTTGTGCGCACTGCATACAGACTTAACCCAAACCCTCGTAATGTTTCCGCATCAGCCACTTATTTCCCCTTTGACAGCCCTGAGATTGCCCGCAAAGCCCTTGAAGCCGTCTGCCCCAAGCTGGTTGTACTCGTTGAAACTGAAATCTGGCCCGGCTTCCTTTCCGCCTGCAAAGAACTCGGCGTAAAAGTGATAATTATCAACGGTCGCATGACCACCAAGAGCCTCGCCGGATATATGGCTCTACCGGAATTTTTCCGTTCAGTTGCACCGGAGGAAATTCTAGCCATCTCCGAAGATGACGCCACCCGTTTCAAGACACTTTTCGAAATCGAGAAGGTCTCAACCATGCCCAACGTCAAATTTGATAGCACCGGAACCGCAGCGGCAGTACCTTACACCGCCAACCCGCTATCTTCAATCTTCCGTCCCAAGACTCCGTTCATCATTCTCGGCTCTGTACGCAAAGAAGAGGAGTCACAGGTTCTTAAGCTCGCCGAAGGCTTGAAAAAAGAACGTCCCAAAACTGTCATCGGCCTTTTCCCGCGCCACATGCACCGCATTGATGCCTGGAAGAAAATGCTCGAAGACGCAGGCCTGCCCTGGGTGCTTCGTTCCGAAATCGACAGCACCGTACCCTTCGGGCACGTTGTTCTCTGGGATGTTTTCGGTGAAATGCAATCCGCATTCTCCCTTGCGCGCGCAGCATTCATCGGCGGCTCACTTGCCCCGGTAGGCGGGCAGAATTTCCTTGAGCCGCTGACCCACGGCGTGACCCCGGTCATCGGACCCTACTGGTCTAATTTCACTTGGGTGGGTGCAGAAATTTTCGAAAAGAAACTGGCCCGTCAGGAGCAGGGTTGGGAGGGGGTTTTGCAAGGCCTTCTCGATATCAGCAAACGGGCTTTCAAACCTGAAAAGGTTAAAAAAGATTTTGAAAAATATCTCGAAGACATGCGCGGCGGAACCGAGGCAGTCTGCGAAGCTATTAAAAGGAATTTATAATTAAATGAGCATTGTTTACGGTTGTTATGGCATAATTCCCGCCCGGTACGATTCGAGCCGCTTTCCCGGTAAACCGCTGGCTGATATCTGCGGCAAGCCCATGTTCTGGCATGTCTGGAACCGTGCTTCACAGTGTCCGGAGATAGACAAGGTTGTCCTTGCCACTGACAGTGAAATCATCATGGAAGCTGCGGAAAAAATCGGAGTCCCGGCAGTAATGACCAGTTCGGACCACAGAACAGGCACAGACAGGGTGCTGGAAGCAGCACGAAAAATGGAACTTCCGTCCGATTCCGTAGTGGTCAACATCCAAGGGGATGAGCCATGCCTTGAATCGGCAATGATCTCGGAACTGGTTTCACCGTTTGCAAAAGACGGGGTCAGGGTAACAACTCTTGCCTCCCCCATCAGCGCGAATGAGGCAAAAAGTCCGGATAGGGTAAAAGTAGCGCTTGCAAAAGATGGCCGGGCGTTATACTTTTCCCGCGCACCTATACCATTTTCCCATCAAGGCGACGGGGATTATCTTCTACATATCGGCCTTTACGGCTTCCGCATGGAAGCCCTTGAAACCTTTGCCGGCATGGACGTTTCGCCTCTTGAAACAAGAGAGCGGCTGGAACAGCTGCGCCTGCTGGAAAACGGAATACCCATCCATGTCACCATCACCGAGCACTCCTGCCACGGAGTGGACCGCCCGGAAGACTTGGATACAGCCATTAAGATTCTTGAGAGGGAGAAAATA
>DDLU01000147.1 GCA_002340305.1 Desulfovibrio sp. UBA2564 | reverse complement strand
CGCCGGGGGCAAGGGATCATCCCCCAAAATACGAGGCTATCGTGGCCTTCATGATGGTAACAGGCGACTTAAGCCCGTTGCAGCCATTGCTTGATGCTTTGGGAATAAAGATCATGACTGAAAAGCAAGAAAAGTTGGTCGCTTACGCAGAGGCCACACTTAAAAGTAAACGTGCACAACAAGAGAAGAAGAGACTGGAGGCGGAACTGAAATGAACGCAGCAGCAATCAATCCCCATGCCGGGGTTAAGGCCGGTAAGCACCGCAAGCCCTGGCGCATCAAGGAATGGATGAGCGGCAAGGGACTGGAACAGAAGCACGTGGCGGAGAAAGCCGAGATCAGTGCCGTGTCCATCGTAAGCCGCACCATCAACGGCGGTGCGAATAATCGTAAGGTACTGGCAGCCCTGAAAGATATGGGTTGCCCTGAAAAATATCTGGCTCTGCCGGAAGACATGAAAGGAGAACAGTAATCATGAAAGGTGGCGTAGACATCATTCTCATTTGCAAGGGGCAGTGGTCGCCGAAGAGGGCGGATAACGGAGTAAGTTTGGCTATGGCGGTCAAAGACCGCCTAGCTGGTTTGATTGCTGTCGAGAGCGTTGTGGTTCCTTCTACCTCTGATTCATCGCTTGAGCTATTAGACGGACGTTATGGTCAAGAATTGAAAGTTGATCCTGAAGGTCTTTGAGACGTTTTTCATTTTCAATATCTATCTCCAGGCCAAGAATGATTGCACACCCGCCTTGGCGACGGAATAGGCAATCAGGGTTTTCATTACACGCATTTGTTGAGTTGTATATTGGACACTTTTTTGACATTTCCGGTTCTCCTTTCTGGTTAGAGTTTGATTGTGAGTGGTTAAATCACCTCTACCAGAAGGAGCCGGAACCAACAATAAATTCAAAAGGTGAAAAGAATGAAATCATCAACAGTTGATATTACAGCAGCCCTTAAAAAGGCGATAGCAAAAATGAGTACACCCATCGGTTATATCGACAATGGCAGAGGATTCAGAACCTCAAGACTCAGCAGGAGCAAATAATGAAATCACCACAAGTAGGCGAATTTATTTTACACAAGCCCACAGGCTGTGTCGCAGTGTTTGACTCACTGGTTCTTGATGAACAGGACGACAGCTTTGTCGAATACTTTGTAACCATTCCTACCACAGAATGGAGCAGCAAAAAGGTTGATGCTTTCTGGCCCCGTGAGGATTGCCTTTATCTTGGCATGGGCAAGGACAAAATTATTGAGAGTCTCCAGAAGTAGTTCACCTCAACAAGCGACAGACATCATGTGTAAGTATTACTCCACCGCAGAAATTCGCAAAGCCCTTGAGTGTGGCAAAGATACAGTACTTCGCCGTGCTGACCGCGAAAAATGGCCATCCCGCCCTCGCCAAGCTAAAGGCGGCGGTAACGAGTATGCTTTTGACGGCCTGCCGGAAGCGGTGCAGACCGCGATTATGAAGGCGGAAGCCGAGAGCACCGACAGCAACTTACCTACCCCGCATCAGGGACCATCCCTAGAAAGCCTGAACGATAAAAAACGCACCGTGGCTCTGGCTCGCGCTGACCTGCTCCAACTGTACTCCGATTGGTTGTCTCGGAGTAAACACGGTAAAAAAGCCGAAGCCAGAGAGAACTTTATTACTGCTTATAAGGGCGGTGCATGGTCCCGCATTTTAGAAATCCTCGGCCCCAATGTCTCATGGAAAACCATTGAACGCTGGAAGGTTCAGCTACGTAAGGAAAAGTCGGTTGTTGTTCTGGCAGACGGGCGCGGTGGTGCAAACACCGACCGGGCCAAGATGACCGAGAAACACCTTGAGGTTGTACTTAGGGCCGTGCTGAACCCCAACAAGCCGACCATATCCTCAGCATTGAAAATGGCCCGTATAACCATGGAAGCCGTGGGCATGGACTTCATACCCAGCGACAAGACCATGCGCCGTTGGCTTGAGAAATGGAAAGAAACAAATTTCGGTTCCTGGGTTTTTACCCGCGAGGGTAAGAAGGCCTGGAACGACAAGGCCGCATTTTTCATCGAGCGCGATTACAGCCTGATTGAAGTGGGCGACATCATGGTTGCTGACGGCCATGTGCTCAACTTCGAAACACTGAATCCATGGACAGGCAAGGCCCAGCGTATGGAGCTAATCATGTGGTATGATATGGCTTCCAACTGCCCTCTGGGTTGGGAGATCATGCCCACGGAAAACAAGCTGTCCATTGCGGCCGCATTCCGGCGTGCCTGCATCTTTCTCGGCAAGTATCCCCGCATTGCCTACCTCGACAACGGCCGAGCATTCCGTAGTAAATATTTCAATGGCACCAAGTTCGAGCAAACCGGAATCGGCGGTCTGTTTCAGGAGCTGGGTGTGCAGACCATTTTTGCATGGCCATATCATGGTCAGTCTAAAACCGTTGAGAGATTCTTTGGTACCCTGCACCAGCTTGAACAATGGGTTCCCAGCTATGTGGGTAACTGCATTGATAACAAGCCGCCTCGCTTGCATCGTGGCGAAGCTATGCACCGCAAGGCATACGAAGGCACCGGGGGGCGTCCGCTGACTATGGAAGAAACGCATGTGGCTGTGGCACGCTGGATAGACACGTACATCAACAAGCCGCAGCGCGGACACCTGAACGGCAGATGCCCGGCAGAAGTCTTTCTGGCTGGACGTGGCCCTGGTGTGGATGAAGACCAACTCCGCCACCTGATGATGGTTAAAGAGTATCGTAGGATCACCCGCGAAGGAATCAAGTTGTTCGGCGAAAGGTACTACGCGCCGGAACTCTACAGCCGTACTCATTCAGTTCAAGTTCGCTATGACATGCATGATATGTCCTGCATCCATATTTACCGTGATGGCGAATTTATTTGTACAGCCCCCAAAGTGGCAAAGGTTCATCCGGCTGCCAATCTGCTTGGCGATGAAATCCACCAGGCAGAATTCAAAAAGCAGGTCACTTTTAGAAAAGCGCAAGAAAAAGATGCAGCAGGCTACGTAAAAGGTGTGCTGGATTCTGCTCTGGAAGACCAACAGCAGCGTATGAAAGAGCTGGAAGTCAAAAAGGACGAAAAGCCCGAATCCAAGCAGCCTAAGCCGCTTACTCAAGCCAAAATTACCAGCATTGAGGCCGCCAAGGTTAAAGCCATGGACGCCCGCAAGGACTCCCCGGCTTACACACCCGCCGCAGAAAATCCCGACATCCTCAGTGAGTTGGACAAGTACGAATACCTGTTCACGCTGGCCTACCGTGACGGCATAACCCTGCGCGAAGCGGATCAGGAATGGATGGAATATTTCGAAACAACTGACGAATACGACAACATCAAAGCCCGCTGCGAGCAGCGCAAACGGTTTTACGCCCGGAAACAGGCATCTAACTAGAATTGGAGCAGCAAATGGACAGAACGATCTTTATCGAGACCTCAAACGTGACCAAGTTTAACACCGCTATTTCCTCGCTGGAATCAATAGATAACGGCGAACTGGGCTTTGCCCTGGCTTACGGTCAGGCCGGACGAGGCAAGACCGAAACCGCCCTGACTTATCAGGCCCGTAACGGCGGTATCTTTCTGCGTGTACGGCAGAGCTGGACCCAGAATGCATTTCTGACCGCCCTGGCTAAAAAAATGTATCTCAATCCGGCTCGCAGCTCGGCAGCCTGCAAGGATCGCATCATCGACCGTCTGAATGCTGAACCCCAGACCATCTATGTAGATGAGGCTGACAGACTGCATATAGGCCGTATTGAGGACCTGCGCGATATTCACGATGAAACACGGGTTCCCATCGTGTTGATTGGTGAGCGTGAGCTGCATGGGGTGCTGGGCGAAAAACGTCGTTTATGGTCCCGCGTAAAACAGGTTGTCGAGTTTGAACCGGTCGCCGAAGAAGATGTGGCCATTCTGGGTAATGGTGCTGCCGCACTGAATATTGACGCGGATGCCTGCGGCCTGATCGTGCAGACTGCGGACGGAGATTTCAGGCTGGTCTGGACCCTGATTGCAGGCTTGGAAAAAGCAGCTCGTGCCCGTCAGACTGATCAGGTCAACGTCAAAATGGTTACCGCTGTAGCCAAGAAAGCCCTGAGCTGGAGACGGTAATGAAAAACGAAAAGATGGACAAAATGCGCACTGTCTGCCGCACTTTAGGCGAAGGTGGCGAAACTTTCACTAATGCTCAGATATACGCCGCCATGGGGGCAGGCCCTGAAGACCCCCAACGTCGGGACCGCATCCGCAAACGCGTTACCTCTCTTAGACAAGTTGGTGCCCTCGAATGGGTTGCCCGAGGCGAATACAAGTACGTTGGCGATGATACCCGTCGCGATGCTCCGTTACTGACCAACGCATGGCGGGCTGTCAAAGCTGCCAAACCCGGTTTTGCTGTCAATGACATCACCAAACGTTCCGGGGCTAGTCATAGTCATGTTTGTGGCTGGTTTCGCCACTTGGAAAAGGAAGGCTTCATTCAGCGCATGGGCCGCAATGGAAATTCTATCCTGTACCGCGCAACTCCGCTGACCGCAGAGACCAAAGAGACCCCGCTCCCGCCTAAAGAGCTTCGCGATCCGTTTGCAACAGAAAGAGAGGCCGTCTGTGAACTGGTGCAAATCTTCATGGTTGGTGACCCTTATCAGCCTGGTGCCCAAGCAAAAATTTTGAAACATTGCCGGA
>DDLU01000142.1 GCA_002340305.1 Desulfovibrio sp. UBA2564 | reverse complement strand
AGCTCAACGATCCCAAATTCGCACTCGAAAGCATTCTCCCCGAAGTAATCAAGGCAGTTAAGCCTTTCGAAGAAAAAGCAGGACGCAATATTCCGGTTATTGCTGCCGGCGGTGTTTACTCTGGTGAAGACATCAGCAAATACCTCGACATGGGTGCTGCAGGCGTGCAGATGGGCACCCGCTTTGTCGCAACCCACGAATGCGATGCTGATGAAGAATTCAAACAGGCTTATGTGAATTCCACTAAAGACGATATGGCAATCATACAGAGTCCCGTAGGACTCCCGGGCAGAGCAGTAAACAACGATTTTCTGCAAGCTGTAACCGATGGCAAGAAATCACCCTTCAAATGCCCATTCCATTGCATCAAAAGCTGCAAAGTTGAAAAAAGCCCTTACTGCATCGCCGCTGCGCTGATCAATGCCCAGCGTGGTAAGTTGAAAAACGGTTTTGCATTTGCAGGTTCCAATGCTTGGAGAACCGAAAAAATCATCTCTGTTAAGCAGCTCATCTCTGATCTTAAATCTGAATTCGACCGCGCTGTCGCCCGTTAAGCTGACTTCTCCATAGAATATTAGAAAGGCGTTCTACTGATCGGTAGAACGCCTTTTTGTTTGGGGCTTTATTAGTAGAGCTTCGCATTTTACGAAACTCACTCTTGATGTACTGAAATATTAGTTCCTACTTCTTTTCAACCGCTTTCTTCTCTTCTTTTACAGACTCTTCTTTCGGTGCACCCTCTTTCTTGGGGGTTGCCTTTTTCGGTGCGGCTTTCTTTGCAGCAGGCTTTTTGCGCTTTGTGATCAAGGATTCAAGCTTTTCCGCTGCCGCCTGAGTATCAGCTCCTTCACCGAGATAATGCATCTCGCCCTGAGGAGAAATCCAGTGCCAGCCTTCAGGCTTTTTTAAGATACGTGCGCCCTTGGAATCAAGATAATCCTTATAGGATGCTTTCTCAAGACTTTCATCAATCTGTACAGTCAGTTTACGGTTCTCAGCCATAACCTGAGTGTGGCGAAAAATTTCAAAAGCACTGTGGACCAAATCAAAAGCCGGATCTTCGATCACACATTTTTTGGAGGAAAGCTCTTTTTCAAGCTGGGCCAGATCTTTTTTTAAGCTGCGAATCTCATACAGGGCATCTTTACGAGCGTCTTCACTCTTGTCATTAATAGCATTAGTAACTGCCGCTGCGGTCTGTTTCTTCATTGAATTTCCTCCAGAATTGCTAAGTTAACTTTTGCTTAACACACTCATTTACAAATATCTATTCCTTTTTCTCTCCATCTGAATCCGGTGACTGATTACCTGCCAGCGGATGCGCCTTATCGTACACATTCATAATCTGTTGCAGGTTTAAGTGGGTGTATCGCTGCGTGGTGCTCAAATGCTCATGACCGAGAAGTTCCTGCACAGAACGCATGTCAGCACCTGATTGCAGCATATGTGATGCAAAACTATGACGCAGCATATGCGGATGCACACCTTCATGTAGTCCGGCACTTTCTGCCATACGTGCAAGAATGCGATTGACCTGCCTACGATTAATGCGCGCCCCGCGATTACCAACAAAAAGTGCCTGCTCCTCCAGCGAAGGTCCCAGTTCATCACGCACCGCCAGATAATCATTTACCGCTTTGCCGGCGGCATCACTTAACGGAGAAAGACGTTCTTTATTCCCTTTACCGGAAACACGGACTACCCCGCTTGATGTATCTACATCAAACAAATCCAGCGTAATCGCTTCGCTGACACGCAAACCTGAGCCATAAAGCATCTCAGCTAAGGCAAGATCACGCTTATCCGCAGGTTCACCTCCAACTTGGGCATCCAGCAAATTTACAGCCTGATCCACATTCAAGGAACGGGGGTGGCGGATTTCCTGCTTGGGGTTCCTAATCCCGACCATTGGATCATTTTTAATAAAACGATGTCTGGTCATGTATTTAAAAAATGAGCGCAACGAAGAAAGCTTTCGGGACATGGTCGATTTCGCCAAACGCTGAGCATGCAGCTTAGCTAAAAATCCACGAACATGATCGGGACTCACTTTCTCCGGACTGGCAAGAGACCGCTTGCGGCTTTCCAGAAATTCTTCGAATTGAGTGAGATCCTTGGCATATGAGCGCAAAGTCGCGTTGGATGAACGTTTTTCAACATCCAGATAGGTCATAAAAACCTGAACCGACTCCGGCAGGTCCTTACTTATGTCTACGATCGAGAACATAGCTGCTCTTGGGGTCTTCCTTGGCTTTTTTCTTCAAGCCCATGGCGATTGCAGAGGCCTCACCATAGTGTTTCATCTTGCCGTCAAAGTTGAAAACTACAGCAATAGAAATAGCCATCAAAGGGAAGGTCTGAACATTACCCTGACGATCAGTGGAGACGATGGATTTCCGCTGGCGGTCTTCCATGTCATAAAAATTAGGAACGATACCGTCGAAAGAAAAAATGATTCGCTGGCAGACCTCTTCAATAATATCCGGCGAAGTGATTACCACAAAGTCGTCACCGCCCACATGACCTACAAATGTCTGCTCTCCGGCAAAACTGCGCACAGTATTGACGATGATCCGGGCACTCATCATCAGCACTTCATCGCCGCGTGAAAAGCCATACTTATCATTAAAGGACTTGAAGTAATCGAGGTCACAATAAGCAAGGGCAAAATCCTGCTTGCGATCAATTAGAGTCTGAATTCTCTGAATGATGGAAGTATTGCCCGGGAGCTTGGAAAGCGGGTTGGCATCCAGCGCGCGCAAAGCACGGCAAAGAGTAAGATTCACCCTTTCACGCACAACAGGCAGGAAAAACGGGCGAACCAGAAAATCGTCAACCTCTACCTTATTCCAATCCCAAGGCTTCTGCATGTCAGTATCATCAAGGCAGATGATAACCGGAAGCTGGCGGTAAACATTCTCACTCTTGACCAACCGCGCCAATTCCTGAGCAGGAACATCTTCCACCCTGCTATCGACAATAAGAAGGTCCGGCGGATCATTAAACAAATCTTCCACCGCACCACGTGCTTGAGTATAGCAGGTGAATTCCAGCACATCCTCAGGCCAGATTTCATGCAACAAGTCGCTCAGGGAGCTATCGGGAGAAACCAGAATAGCTCTATGCTTTGCCAGCCCCAATAGGCCGTGATCCTTATTATTGTCCATAACCAACGGTTTAACATCAACTATTGGATAACGTCAAAGCTCTAACGGACCCCGTTCCATAAAAAGCTAAAAAAAATAACGAATAGGTTAGAAGGTAAGATCAGATATTTCCATAAACTTATCGGAAACTTCGTCCATTACCGGCTCAAGATCTTTCATTTTCAACTTTAAAATTTTCATCGCCGCCGGCTTAAAATAGGCAATCTGGTCGTCTCCGCCATTTCCATATTCAAAAAGGCGAACCATAAAATCGCCCACATGAACCACCGCAGCAGTCTGCTGATAAAACTGAGCACGGTCAGGATGGTGATGATAAGTCATGGCCTCACGTACGTTAGGCGGAAGGTGCCAGTGTCTCGCCAGCCATGCGTTGATACGGTCATGCCCGAAGCCGAGAGTCTGCTTTTCAGCTTCATAATAAGTGAGGTCTTTTTCCTGCACGGTCATGCGTACGGCCTCATTAAGTTCGGGAAGCTGAACAGCAGTGACGACTTTACCAAGATCATGAAGCAACCCGGCAACGGTAAATTCTTCCGGGTCTTCGAATCCGGCGGCCTTGGCAATTGCTCCACTGGCCATGGCACAGCCCAGACTGTGTTCCCACAGGCCGGACATGGCCTGCTGAATCATATCAAAAACCGAAGTGGAAATGATAATACCCCGGATAACGTTCAGGCCAAGCAGAACCAGCGCATGCTGAATGGTTGTAATTCTGCCCGGAAAACCGTAGATGGGAGAGTTAACCATTTTGAGGACCTTGGCGGATAACACCTGATCCTGAGAAATAACTTTTGCAACCTGTTCGGTTGAGGAGTTCGGGTCATCAACAAGCTTGGTGACTTCGTCCAAAACTGAAGGCAAAGTCGGAAGGTCGGAAGTAGAAAGAATCTGACCTTTTACACTGGTTTTAAGATCCTGGCTTGCCATCTATGCATCCTCACCGTTTGCTGCTTCTTCGGCTGCGGCAGCTTCAGCTGCGGCCTGCTCTTCGGCCAACCTTTCAGCTTCTTCTTCAGCTTTTTGGGCGGCGGCTTTTAAATCAAAATATTCTTTAAAAAATCCCTTTACCCGGTACATCCATTTATCCTTGGCGTAACGGCGGAACAAATAATCAAGGCGTTCAGACTTTTTAGCCCACGAAGAGTTATCGTTGTCGCCAAGATCCAACGGATTACCTTTGACCACAATACGTTCGACATCCATTGTCTCCAGTTTCTGGATGATACCATCAGTAAGCTCCAGTCCTTCAGCAAGTACAACCATACCGTTATCACGGGTAACCGGCTTGGCGAGTTTCATTCCCGGAGCCGCGAGTTTAACCGGAATTTTCTGCATCAGTCGAACATCTCCTAATAATATTCAAAAATAACCGCCCCATATTAACAACGCTTGAGATCATAATACATGCCGGGAAAGCGCACAACCATTCCCTTGACCTCCATACCGAGTATGACGGCACCTGCTACAGCAACATCAATCCCGGCCCCACGGGCAATCTCATCAATATGCATTTTGCCACTGTCTTCAAGAGCCTTGGCAATATCCAGCTCAGGTGGTTCCAAAGAACTTAAATCGACCGCAACAACAATAGGCTTTTCTTCCACCGGAGGTCTTGGCCGGGAAACGAGTTTGCTTTTGAGCTCTTTCTTTTGTGCATAAACTTTGCGTTGTTGGGTCTCCCCTTCTTCCTGACCGGGAATATCCAGTGCGTGACGAATGTTCATTAATACATCATCGGCAGTTTCCACAAGTGCAGCTCCGTCTTTTATAAGTCGAAGGCATCCGGCAAAACTGCTGCCCCCGGTTGGTCCGGGCATAGCCATAACTTCACGGCCCTGCTCAGCAGCCAAACGTGCGGTAATCAGACTTCCGCTGGTTATCCCGGCCTCCACCACCAACACTCCGATACTCAGGCCACTGATCAAACGGTTGCGAAAAGGAAAATTTCTAGCAAATGGCTTTGTGCCGGGAGGGAATTCAGAAAGAATAAGACCGGATTCAATTACCATGTTCCGCAACCGCAAACTGTCCGGCGGATAGAAATCCATATCCAGTCCAGTACCCAAAACGGCGATTGTCGATCCTATTCCATCCAAAGCTGCTTCATGAGCACAGGAATCAATGCCTTTTGCAAAACCGGAGACGATAGTCACCCCGTTTCGCGAAAGATTTTTGGAAATCCCCGTTGCATACTCAAGCCCAAGCGGACCGCTATTACGCGCCCCTACGATTCCGACAGCAGGATTACTTAATAATCCGGGATCACCAAGATAATAGAGACAGGTAGGAGGATCAGGAAGCTCTTTTAAAAGAGTAGGAAATAAAGGATGAGTCCACGGCAGAATTCCAAAACCAAGCCGGACGGAATCACGATATTCTTTTTCGGCTTTAGAGCGCCAGAGTTCACTAATTGCAGCCGCAGCACTTTTCTCTGAAGCAAGAGCTAAAGAATGCCAGTTTGCAGCATCCTTAAGCCCTTCATAGGCAGTATCGTAATGCCGGAGAATAGGACCCCATGATTTAGGCCCAAGCCCCGGCGTATAGCGCAGGGCCAGACATGCGAAATATTCTTCCTGTAGGGAACTCAACTGCTACCGCCGATGTTACTACCCTTCTATAGCGCGCAAACGTTCACGACCAATCTTCGCCGGATCGGACTTGGGATAATCTTCAATCAGGGTGCGAAGGTAGAAAACAGCATTCTCGCGGTCGCCAAGCTTGTCGTATGCAAGACCGATCTTGAGCATGGCGGCGGGAACTTTTCCGGCCTTGGGAAAGCGCCTGCTGACTTCTTTAAACTTAAGGATGGATTGAGCGAAACTCTTTTCGGAGTAGTAAGTCTCACCGATCCAGTACAAAGCATTAGGGGAAAGATTTGCCGAAGGATTCTGCGCCAGATACTGCTCAAGCAGACCTCGGGCTTTCAACGGTTGATCATTCATCACCAGACGAACGCCTTCCTGATATAATGCATCACCGCTCAAAGAGGATGCCTGCGGGGCGGCGAGGGCTGTAGGAGCGACTGGAGTTGCTTCTGGCTTGGCTGCATCGACAGCAGCGGTGGCCTCACCGGGAACAATCATCCACGGCTTCTCTTCGTTACTGGTATTCCCGCCCATAACCACAGTTTCAGACATAACGGTTTCTTCAGCAGGAATCTCCTGCTCAACCTTCATTGCCATAATTTTCTGCTGATTTTCTTTAAGCTCCGCAAGAGTACTGTCAATTTCGGAAATTCTGTCCTGAAGAGTTTCAATTTGAGCAGTGGTATCTTTATGATTACTTTCAATCAGGTCGTTCTGCTGACGAAGCCCTTCCTTGAAATTTAGGAAATTTTCTTCAAGACTTTTAAGACGCCATTCTTCACTACCACCCCATGCGGGTTTAGCTGGCTCCTCAGGCTGCTTAGTAGCAAGACATCCACTAACAACGCAGGTAAGAATAACAACAAAAAGAAATCGTAAGTACTGCATCAATTGTTCTCCGAAAGACATGTTGAATCTAACTGGTGAATTTGGTTCAAGTTTCAACGGATTTAAAATAGGCCACTTAGTTAGATTTGGCAAGCATATCTGACCTTTTACAGGATCGCCCCCCCCGCCCTTGCGTCCTGCGCAAATTTAGGGCAAAAAGTGCACACAAAAGAAGTCTTTAAAACCCTTATTTTAGGAAAGCAAATATGAACATCCCCATGGAACCAATTCGGCTAACGGCCATGATCAGTGCCCAGATGCTGCCCAAGGCTTTGATAGACTTTGCCACACTGGCAGCTATCGGTGCCCCGATCATGGCTGTGATCCTTGAAATTACGGCTAAGGCACGCAAAAAAATTTTCTACGACAAGCTAGCCCAGCAGGTTACAACACTCACTCTGATTCTCTACCTGCTTTTTATTATCTGTCTTGGCGGTGCTGCGGCATTTTTCAGCCGTCAGATGCCATGGCTCAAGGATTGGTTCATCAATCCGGCCTCCCCGGTAATGATGTTTTACATTACCCTCGGAATCGCATTAGCCGGCCTAATTCCATATAAATATACCTGGAAAAAGCTGAAAAAGAGCAAACCCCTGCACATAATGTTCGGCTCAATCGGTGCACTCGGCGGCTTAGCGACTATCCATGTGGCTACAGTGGTCATGCAAAAATTTTTCACATTACAGATGGAAAGCCCCAATCCGGCAGTCCCGGCAGTCCCTTTCTTCACCCACTTTCAGCAAATTCCCGGTAAGGCAGGACTTTGCCTTGCAGGAATTTACCTGATTATGGCTCTTGCCTTTGCAGCCACTGCATCCGGTCTTTATCTGGTATGCAGACGTAATAAAGATGATTTCGGTCGTGATTATTACAAATTCTCTCTGCCTGTAGTGTCGCGCTGGGCCCTTTTTCCGACCCTGATCCAGTTGGCAGCTTCCGCAGGTATTGTCTACTACATCTGTGGTCCCAACGTAGCTACATTATATCAGAATCTGCCTGTAGCAATCAGCTTCGGGACTTCCCTGCTGCTGACCATTATCTGCTGTGCAATCTGGATTGTAACTTGGAGAAGTGAGGCTCCCATGCGCCATAAGATCGGCCTTTCACTCACTCCTCTTCTTGTTACCCTTGCCCATGCTACTCTCATGGCGGGAACCATGAATTTGTACCTAAGCCTGTCCTGACAGACAGAACTATAAAATTATCAAGGCTTCTTCGGTGACGAGGAAGCCTTTTTTATTAACTAAAGAAAATCCCCCTGACGCATAAGCATCAGGGGGACTTAAGTATTTATTGTATGTAGAGCTACTACTGGATAGCACCGCCTTTGACGGTTGCCATGCTGTAGATTTCGTGAGGATCAAGGATAAGCACAACACTACCGTCACCCATGATGGTCGCACCGGACACACCCTTAAGATCAAAGCCGTTAAGATAATTACCAAGCGGTTTAATAACGATTTCCTGACGCTCAAGAAGTCTATCGACAACCAAACCGAGTCTGCGGTCATTATCATGGACGATAACCACCGGCAGAACCTCACGATCAGGATCGCTTACCGGCTGTTCAAGAAGCTCGGCCAGTTCGGCAATACCGAGAACTTCGCCACGCAGGGTGACGGCTTTACGGTTGTTAACCTCGGTGAGCCTTTCAGCTTCAATTTTGGTAGTTTCAGAAACCGCATCAAGCGGGATAGCGTAGTTAGCACCATTAATCTGAACCATCAGGGCATCAATAATTGCCAGAGTCAGCGGCAGCGTCAGGGTAAACTTGGATCCTTTGCCCACTTCAGATGAAATGTGCACACTACCCTTGAGATCCTTGATGTTGTTACGCACAACATCCATACCAACGCCTCTACCGGAGATATCGGTAACTTTTTCGGCTGAGGAGAATCCCGGAGCAAAAATCAACTCGATTGCTTCACGGTCATCAAGGTTACGGGCTTCTTCAGGTGAAATAACGCCCTTCTTGATTGCCACGTTGCGCATCTTGTCAGGATCAATTCCACGACCGTCATCCTCGACCTCAATGGCAACAGAGTTACCCTTGTGGTAAGCGCGCAACCAGACATGGCCCTGCGGAGTCTTGCCGTTGGCAATACGTTCTTCTTCAGGTTCAAGGCCGTGGTCAACGGAGTTTCGGATCAAGTGAACAAGAGGATCGCCGATTTCCTCGACAACACTCTTATCGAGTTCAGTCTCTTCACCTTCAGTTATCAACTCGACCCGCTTACCACTCTTACGGCTGAGGTCACGAACCAAACGCGGAAATCTTGAAAAAACTGTCTGAACGGCAACCATGCGGACTTTCATAATAGTGTCCTGCAAGTCATCGGAAATTCTGGACAGAGCATAGGTAGTTTCAGTCAGTTGCTGGGCAACAACCGGAACTTCCAAATGACCTTCCTCAAGACCGCGTGCAAGCATGGTATATCGGCCCCTGCTGATGATAAGCTCGCCGATCAGGTTCATCAGATGGTCAAGCTTCTGGTGGTCAACCCTGATGGTAGACATGGCCTTAGGCTTGCCAGTTTTAGCTGGAGCTCCGGATGCAGGCTGCGCCTTAGGCTTAGCAGAAGGTTTAGCTGCGGCTTTAGCAGGAACGGCCTTAGCTGCTGGCTTCACAGCGGGCTTTGTAGCAGGCTTGGACACGGGCTTAGGTGCAGCCTTAGGAACATCTTCTGCTTTAGGTACAGACTTGGGTTCTACCTTAGGTTCAGGCTTGGACTCCGGTTTAGGATCCGGTTTGGACTCTGGCTTTGGCTCTTCTTTAGGAGCGGGAGGCGATTCTGGAGCAGCCTCTACCTTTGGTGCTTTTGCATCCTCGGCTGGAGCATCTGCGCCACCTTTAAGCCCGGCAATAGAGGTGTCGATCATTTCGGCGATGATTCCACATTCCTGACGCAGCAAATCGAGCATAAGCTCAAAATCCATATCAGAGGAACGCGCCTGATCAACAAGCCCTGCGGTCCTTTCTGCATATTCACGCAGAT
Source organism: Desulfovibrio sp. UBA2564 (assembly GCA_002340305.1). Lineage (GTDB taxonomy): Bacteria > Desulfobacterota > Desulfovibrionia > Desulfovibrionales > Desulfovibrionaceae > Maridesulfovibrio. The sequence goes on along the minus strand of DDLU01000142.1, from coordinate 7,728 downwards.
CGTCAAAGCCCATATAACCACCGGAATTCTGAATGGAAACAAGGCTTCTGTATAAACCGTCAATATAATCTTTCTGGCTGGAATCTTCTCCAAGAGTTTTCAAGGCCAAATCAATATTGTCCACCTGCTGGTGAACAGTCTGTTCAAAAATCGCAACATCTTCAGGATCAAGCCCGTCTTCGGTCTGTTCCAACTCCGCTTCGGCTTCAACATCCGGATCGGACTCAGGCTCATCTGCTTCCTCTTCTTCAGAAGCGGCTGCGACAACTTCGCCTTTCTCCACCGCTTCCTGCAACGGATTAACGAGCTGATCGATGTCCAAAGGCTGAACATCGCCTGTTTTCGGCGAAACGTGAGCGATCAAAGACTCAATTCCATCAACGACAGCCAGCAGCAGATCAATCATAGAGCGGGTTGCTGCGACTTCGCCTTTGCGCACCTTATTCAGCAGGGTTTCAGCTTCATGGGTGAGTGAGTTCAACTCACGGAAACCGATGATGCCGCTATTGCCTTTAAGGTTATGAAAATATCTGAATATATCATTGATGAGATCATCATTCCCTTCAGGGTCCTGCTCAAGCTCCAGCAGGCCGTTAGTAAGGTTCTCAATTATCTCATGAGCTTCTTCAAGGAAGTCAGCCAGATGCCCTTCACCAACCGTGGTCAGCTTATAGGATTCTGCTTCCTCATTAACAATGGCTACGAATTGAAAAGCCTGTTTGCGTCCTGGCTCTGGCATATTGGGCTCCTGCTCAATTGGGGTCTCCGGCAAATCTGTCTCTACTTCAACAAATTCTTCAACCGGCTCCGGGTCCACTTCTTCCAAAACGGGCTCTGGCTCCGGCTCTGATTCAGGTTCAGGATCTTCTTGAACGGGCATAGCAGGCGCGGGAGTTTCGCCAGCCATAATGGCATCAATCCTTTCAATAGTCTCGGAAGTATCAACTTCCCCTTCATTACCAAGCTCGTCCAGATTATCGATCAACTGGCGCAACAAATCTGTAGCGGCGAGAATTACATCCATAATTTCCGATGTAACTGCGATCTCACCCTTGCGAAGTTCGTCGAGAATATTTTCCGCCCTGTGGGCAAGTCCGTTGATGATATTCAGTCCCAAAAAGCCCGAAGCTCCCTTCAGGGAGTGCATAGGCCTGAAAATTTCATTCAGAAGATCAAGATTCTCGGGATTGTTCTCAAGCTCAAGCAGGTTGGGCTCAATAGTTTCGAGATGCTCTTTAGCTTCTATTATGAAATCCGCAAAAATTTCAGGATCCATGAAATCCTGGCTCATCTAGAGACCCCTTCTTAAAAGTTCTTCTGCACCGGTCACTTGCAGTCAAATCAGGCAGCAGCCATTCAGGCTAAACCGCTAATACATTATCCGAGAAGCATTTTGATATTCTTGACCATCTTTTCAGGCTGTGCAGGCTTAACCATGTAAAGGTTAGCCCCCAGACTCAAACCGGTCTGAATATCTTTTTCCTGACCTTCAGTAGAAAGCACGATGATCGGAATATCCTTGTATGCATCCTGCTCGCGAACTGTTTTAATGTAAGTAAATCCATCCATTCTCGGCATATTCACGTCTGAAATAATTAGATCAACTTTGTCCAGACTGTAAAGCTTTTCAAGACCGTCCAACCCGTCTTCCGCAGTCGTAACCTTGAATCCTTCTTTTTTCATAATGAAGGCGACGAGATTCCTTACAGTCTTTGAATCGTCCACTATCAAAATATGTTTAGGCATTTCCCTCTCCTTCACTCTTTAAAATTTGTTCAACCAGCCGATCCACAGAAAGAATATTGACCAGTTTCTCACCGTTTTTATAGAGCCCGAGCAGAAAATCAGAGCTCACACCAACCTCAGCTTCCACTCCCCAGACCATATCCTGCTTGTATGCACGATACATGGTCCTAACCGCGCTGATAGCCAGTCCGATCTGCAATCCTTTATGCCTGCAGATCACTACAAATTTATCTTGAACACCCATCCCATCATGCAACAGATGCCTCAGATCAAGCACCGGAGTAACCCGGCCCCTAAGATTGATAATCCCCTGCATAAATCTAGGCGCAGCGGGCAACAGGGTTACAGGCACTTTCTTAACTACTTCCTGAATAACCATGATAGGTAAACCATACTCCCGATCCCCGACAACAAAACTTACGAGCTGGACTTCGTCCTCTTCTTTGAGTTTTTCCTCAAAGTCAGCAGAGCTTCCTTCTCCTCCGTAATCGTCAACCGGGCCGGAACCGAATCCGGGGATAGCGGCATCACCGCGTGGGTCTACCCGTTCAAGGTTATTGAACGCAGACTGCCCGCCGATCCCCATGTACTTGTCCATGAAGGCCTGCTCGGCATCAGTATATCCGCCGGCCTGCTTGTCTTCACTGGGCAGGTTTACGTTCTCTACAAAATATTCTTCAGGCGTCTTCATTTCTGACCATCTCTCTTGCCAACTGCATATATTCCTGAGCGCCTCGCGTTTTGGGATCAATATCAAAAATGATCTTCCCGCTGGCGCAGGCCTCTCTGAACTTGGTATCCATATGGATAACGGTACTAAAGACCTTTTCCCCCAATTTCCTTCTGATCAGATTCAGAATTTTCCTGCACGCCCCGGCCCGACCATCATACATTGTCGGCAAAGCCCTGAATTTAACCGGACTGGGTAGTACTTTGTTCAAAATCTTAATCGTATCAAAGAGCAAACGGATACCGTAAAGAGCCAAAAAGTCAGTCTGAATGGGGATCAGAACCGTATCCGCAGCCACAATGGCATTAACCAGCAGCACTCCCACATGGGGCGGACAGTCGATAAGTATGTAATCATAATACTCTTTGATCTCATCCAACGAATTGGAAAGGACCATCCCCTTATTCTTCCTGTCTTTAAGATCCACCTCCAGCTCGGATAACCGAATGCTGGCCGGGACGAAATCAAAACCCACCCATTCGCGTTTTTTGACTATCTCACCCCAGAGGCTCTTGAAATCCGCATCATCAAAGAACAGATCGTGAGCCGAGGTGGTGACGGTTTCGGGAAAGTAGGACATGTGAACCGAGGCATTTGCATGTGGATCAAGGTCGATAACCAGTACTTTTTTTTGAAGTCTGGTCAGGGCCTGACCAAGAGTCAATGCCGTTGTCGTCTTGCCTACTCCTCCCTTTTGGTTGGCGATAGCATAAACCTTCGCCCATGTCGCAGCCCCGTCCGACTGCTTTGTAGTATTGCTTTCCATATCGGCTATTATTCCAACTTCTGGTAAATAATAGCACCGGGATGGTGAACCGGCTTGAATGCTCTGGTAATGTTATGCAGAGATTCAGAGTGACCGATAATCAAGTAACCGCCGGGGACAAGGTTATCGTAATAAGCATTGATGACCTTCTTCTTCATAGCTTCATCAAAATAGATGATGACATTTCGGCAGAATACGATTTCGGACCTTTCAACCCGCCTGACCTGCATACGGTCACTAAGGTTAATCTGACCGAAACTGACCAACTGCTTAATTTTAGGCTTAACCTTGTATTGTTTGCCGTCCTTATCAAAGTACCTGGCAATAATCTCTTTGGGAGTAGTGCGCAGAGCATACTCGCTGTAAACCGCACGGCGTGCTGATTTAAGCACTCTCTCAGAGAGGTCATTAGCAGTAATTTTAATATCCCAGCTATTAAGCTCTGGACCAAGAACGTCATGAATAATCATGGACAGGGTATAAGGCTCTTCACCTGTTGAACACCCGGCAGACCAGATACGTAATCTCTTGCGCCTCTTCTTACGCTGCTCATCCAGAATCGCAGGTAAAACCTTGGTCTGGAAAACCTTCAGCTGAGGCGGATTACGATAAAAACTGGTCTCATTAGTTGTTATCACCTCGAAGAGCTTGTTCAACTCGGCTTTTTTACCCGGATCATACTGCAGGTAATAATAGTACTCGCCAAAATTCTTGAGGTTTAGTTCCTTCAAGCGGTTGGCAAGACGGTTTTCAAGCAGGTACTTACGGTTGCCCGCAATAAAAATGCCTGCCTGATCGTAAATAAAGTCTCTGAGCTGAGTGAACTCCAGATCGGAGATTTTCAACTCTTTCCGCAGCGATATTGTCTTTGAAAACAGAGAAGACATCTAGTCTCCTTCTCCTTGCTCTTCCTGAATTCTCAAAATGGCCTCTTCTGCGGCCTGGATAACCTCGGGATCGGAATCGGAATTAGACGTTTCCAGAAGAGACTGAAACGCCATAGTTCCGCCAATGGAGCCTAAAACCTCAATTACCTTAAGAACCACAAGCTTATGTGGAGAATCCAACATTGTTATAAGTTGAGGCAATGCACTTTCTTCACGATGAGCACCAAGGGCTTCCGCAGCTCTAATCTGCACCCAATCGTCATCATCCTGAAGAGCCTGTATAATATAAGGAATGGCTTCCTCTGTGTAGCAGTTTCCAAGCAACTCGATCACAGTCAAACGCACATCGCGATTTTCATCGTGGAGCCTTGAAAAAATAAGAGACATGCTTTCGGGGTCTGCATTGCAGTCATGCAGAGCTTCAAGAGCAATTTTCCTGATATCAGGAACTTCATCTTCAAGCGCAATCCTGATCTGCTCCAGATTACCTTGTGCATCAATTTTACCCATGGCGAACACTGCCATCAGTCTCTCAATGGACTCCTTACTGCTGGACAATTCAACAAAGCGACGATTCACATCTTCGCCGCCAATGGCAACGCATGCATCAAGGGCAGCCTCTTTAACATCATCATATGAATGGGAGAGTAACCCGAAAATGGAATCTACAGCATCCACATTCATAAGCTTACCACCAAGAAAATTGATGGCAGACTTAAGCATGGAGCCATCCTGCTCACGCTCAAGAACGTTTTCAAAAAATTCTTTGGCTTCTTCACCGGCAGTTCCAACCAAAGCCTCAAGAATTCCGCGCTTGATATCCCGGTCTCCGCTATCAAAGGCACCCATCAGTGCCCCGGAAACTTCCGGTCCTTCAAGTCTGGACAAAATCTCGATAACGACTGCGGCCTTCTTATAATCACCGCTATTGAGGGCAGCAACCATGGCCTCGTTCAAACCGATATTGGAAAGGTCTTCAATAATGACAGTAAGGCGGTCACGGTCACGATCGGGATCAAGTACACTGGCGAGATTAAGCACCTCTTCAGTTGCCTTCTCGCCACCCACGTAACTCAATCCTGAAATAGCGGCATCCTGCACATCTTCATCTTCATCCTTAAGCGCAACCAGCATGTACTCACGAAGCTTTTCACGCTCACTTGCAGAAAGGAGCTTGAGAGACTTACCGCCGAGAATGCTGATAATAGACTTGACTATCTTGTTGCGCAGTGCGGTGGGGCTTTTATCCAGATGTCTGAGCAACATGGTAACAGCCTTGATGTTACCAACCTCGCCAAGAGCGTCCACAATCATGGAAGCAACAAGGTCGGAGCTGGTATTCAAAGCCTTAACCAGCGCATCAACGGAACTGGAATGCTTAATTTTTGCCAGAGCCTCAATGACTGCATACTGAACCCATTCATCATCCTGCATGGCTTTATTCAGGCAGCGTGCGGCGGCGGGGTTGGCAAGATCACCGAGACTTACCGCGGCCTGATAGCGCACGTTAACCTCTGGGTCTTTAAGCAGGGCATCGCACAATGGTTCAACGGCCATGAAACTATTAGTAGAACCCAGAATATCTGTTGCGAAAATTCGAATATCCGGGTCATCGTCATGGACAAGATCTACAAGAGAAGCAAAATCCTGCGCACCGACTTCACGCAGGATGTCCATGGAAAGATTTCGAGCAGGAGCATCATCGGATCTCAGCAGAGGCACCACAGCCTGAACTACGTCCTTGCCACCGATGCTGCGCAGTGCTTGGTCGGCGGCTTCCTGTAATCCCAGATGGTTGGACTTTAAAAGGTCGGCCAGCAGAGGAACGGCATCTGCACATTTCATCTCCCCAGCCTGAAACGCGGCCTCACGGACAACTTCATTGTCGTCACTTTTAAGTTCATCCAGAAACTTAGAACAATCCGTCATTGCTAGTCCCCATTTTGTTTAAATCCGCAAGACATCTCACGGTTGCGTCTTAAAAAAAATTATAGGTAAAGGTTATTGATGATTGCATTCGCCATATCATCAATATCTACGATTTCATCTGCAAGCCCATCATCCACAATGGCTTTCGGCATGCCGTAAACAACGCAGGAGGAATCGCTCTGCGCAATAGCCCTGCCGCCCTTGCTTTTGAGTTCCCGGATTCCGTCACGACCATCGTTGCCCATACCGGTGAGAATTACACCAAGGGCACGGCGCCCAACGGCTTTGGCAACGGAAGAGACAAGCACGTTTGCAGAGGGTTTATACAACGCTTCCTTTGGTTCCGGCGTTACAACCAGATCAATCCTGCTTACTTTCTGGTCAATAACCAGATGGGAACCGCCGGGAGCAACAAAGACATGTCCGGGCAACAGCCTGTCCCCGGTCTCGGCTTCTTTGACCTTAAGCTGACTTACGCCGTTAAGACGATTGGCAAAAGGTCCGGTGAATGCCTTGGGCATATGCTGTGCAATCACAATACCGGCCGGAAAATCTCGCGGCAGTGAAGATAAAATTTTCTGGACAGCCGGCGGTCCACCGGTAGAGACACCGATAACGACAACATCACGCTTGGCACGACCACGCGGAGCCTGAACCGGAGCGGTAGGTCTGCGCGTGGTAGCGGCGGCACGCATACGGGGCACAGGACGCATTTTGCGTCTGGCAACTGTTTTAACCTTGGAAATCAGGTCATTTTCGATTTTAACAATGTCGAGGGAAACTTTTGAAAGCTGCTTGGGAATAAAATCAATTGCCCCAAGGTCCATAGCTTTAAGGGTGGCCTCTGCACCTTCGGTGGTCAGGGAACTGACCATCAGAACAGGTCGGGGCATTTCCATCATGATGTGCCTTAGCGCGGTCAGACCGTCCATCTTAGGCATTTCAATATCAAGTGTAACGACATCCGGATTGTGTTTCCGGATCATCCTTAAACCTTCCTCCCCGTCACGGGCAGTGGCAACAACCCTGATGCCGCGATCTTTCTGCAGCATGGTGCTGATTGCTTTACGCATGAAAGCGGAATCATCTACAACTACGACATTTATCACTAACCCAATCTCCTTCCTCTACGGCGTCTGCTTATCTCAGGCATAACAGTTTGGATACAAAGACGATTTTCAGAAAAAAACTAGCTGTTCATACAAAACCGAACCGCAACCGTAGATAAAACTTGTCATATATGAGTATTTTTGTCCAACAAACTCCCCGAATTTCACTAAAAAATCATACAAAATGATTTTTGGAGTTGATTTCATTACTCACACTTTTATAAGTTTAAAGCATTGAAAGTTTATGTGCAAGAATATAAAAATTCATCGTACTTATTTTTGAAATTATTTTTTTCTTGAAATTTTTCTCAATTTTCACTTGCCAAGCGCGTCAGGATTCGATAGATACCCAATCTCACAACGGGATGTGGCTCAGTCTGGTAGAGCGCTGCGTTCGGGACGCAGAGACCGGAGGTTCAAATCCTCTCATCCCGACCAGATAATTCAAGGGGTTACGGCACACGCCGCAACCCCTTTTTGCGTTTAAGCACAATTTTTCTAAGATTTAAGCACAAGGCTTAATTTCTACCCTATCAATGGGGGGGGGACTATTTCGCCCCC